>JAGQJJ010000756.1 GCA_020430675.1 Myxococcales bacterium | reverse complement strand
CGAACGCCCCGACGGCCCGCCGCCCGAGCGCACCTGGACGACCCGCCAATTGCTGGCCTACGGCGTGCCCCTGTCGGCGACGCAGATCGTCGGCAAGCTCAACGTGCAGATCGACAAGTACATGATCGCCGCGCTCTGCACGGCCGAGATCTTTGCGGTCTACACCGTCGGCGCCACCGAGATGCCCCTGGTGCCCGGCATCGCCTACGCGGTCACCGGTGCGCTGCTACCGGTCCTGGTCGTGCGCCACGCCGAGGGCGATCGCGACGGCTTCCTCGAGTACTGGCACGGCTCGATGGTCAAGGTCGCCCTGCTCATGATGCCGGTCTTTGTCTTCCTCTTCCTGACCGCCGAGCCCGTCGTGCGCGTGCTGTTCTCGGCCAGATACGTCGACGCCACGGTGCCGTTTCGCGCCTATCTCTGCCTGCTGCCGTTGCGCCTCTGCGCCTATGGCGCCGTCGTGCGCGCGTTGGGCACCACCCGGCCCATCCTGGTCGCCGCGCTGGTCGCGCTCGGGGTCAACGCCGGCCTCAACTACCCGCTTTATCTGGCTTTTGGCCTCGTCGGCCCCGCCGCCGCCTCGGTGATCGCGCAGCTCGCCAGCATCGCCGTCCTGCTGACCACCGTGCGCCGCGAGCTGGGCATCGGCTGGGGCGCCGTCTTCCCGTGGAAGGCCGCCCTGCGCCCGCTCGCCGTCGCCGCCATCGCCGGCGTGCCGCTCTACTTCCTCGGCGACCACCTCACCGGCAACTTGCTGCCCTTTGCGGTCGGGCTGCCCGTCTTCGCCGCCGTCTATCTGGGGCTCGCGCTGGCGTTGGGCTTGCTCGGGCGGGCCGATCTGGTCTACGCGATGCAGTTTGCGACCCTGCGCCTGGGGCGAAAGAAGCGTTGAGAGAGGCCATGGAGCAGACCGCCGCCATCTTCGAGCGCACCGCGGTGCACGACCACCCCGCCGACCGCCCGCTCAGCAAGTCCGAGTCGGTGCGCATCGCCGACACCCTGGCTTTCATCCCGCCCGGCCTGCAGACCGCGCTCGACGTGGGCTGCGGCCCCGGCGTGCTGCTCGAACGCCTGCCCGTCGCGCGCGCCTACGGCACCGACCTCGGCCGCCGCGGCCTGCGCCATGTGCGCCGCCCCGCCGTGCGCTCGTCGATCTTTGCGCTGCCCTTTCGCGACGCCGCCTTCGATCTGGTCACCTGCACCGAGGTGCTCGAACACCTCGACCCCGCCGAAGTGCCCGCCGCGGTCGCCGAGCTCTACCGCGTCGCCGCGCGCCACGTGCTCATCACGGTGCCGCACGCCGAACAGCTCCTCGAGTCGTCGCATCGCTGCCCGCGCTGCGGCGAGGTCTTCCACCTGCACGGTCACCGCCAATCGCTCACCGAAGGCACCCTGCGCCCGCTGTTTCCGCCCGAGGCCAAGATCAGCGTGCGCTACTCGTGGCGCGTGCGGCCCTGGTCCGAAAATCTGCTTCGTTTTCGCACGCATACGCTTAACTTGTGGAAGTACTCGCCACACGGATTCTGCCCAAAATGCGGCTTCGCCGAGCTGCAAAATCACGAACGCCGGCTGCTCTACCGCCTGACCACCGGGCTCAACGAGCTGCGCCACCCACGGCGCACCAAGTGGAACTGGCTCTTGATGCGCATCGACAAGCCCACCGCGGGAGGCACCCATGTCTGACTTCCTGCTGATCTCGCCCTACTTCCCGCCGATGAACTACGTCGGCGCCAAACGCGCGCTGCACTTCTGCCGTCACCTGCCCGCGCACGGCTGGACGCCGGCCGTCGTCGCCCTGCCCGCCGACATCGAGCGCGACGCCGCCCTCGACGCGCTCGTGCCCGACGTGCCCCTGCTGCGCAACCTGCGCGGCGGCCCGGTGGCCTGGCTCGAAGACCTGGGCGACCGCTTCGTGGCCGACCCGGTCAGCGCCGCGTCCGGCGGCCGCAAAGGCCCAGCGAAGGCCAAGGGCCCGCTGACCGCAAAGCTCGACGACCTGCGCGCCCTCGCCGCCGGCACCCTCGGCGTGCTCGACCGCTTCGCCAAATACCTGCCATGGGCCCTGCCGCGCGTCATCGCCTTCGCCCGCAAGCATCGCTGCAAGCTGGTCTACGCCAACTCGGGCCCCGTCTCGGCCAACCTGCTCGCCGACGCCGTCGCCCGCGCGCTCAACCTGCCGGTCGTGCACGACCTGCGCGACCCGTGGAGCCTTGAACCCAACTTCCGCGCCCGCTGGAACGCCAACGGCGCGGCCCTGGTCGAGCGCCTCGAAGCCGCGTGGTTCGCCCGCGCCGACCGCGTCATCCTCAATACCCGCGCCGCCTACGAAGCCCACGTCGAGGCCTACGCCGACCGCCTGCCCGCCGAGCGCTTCACCTTCATCCGCAATCAGTTCGACCCCGACCTGTACGGCGAGCCCGCCGCGCCCCCGGCCGCCGACGACCCGTTTCGCATCATCTATTACGGCCACCTGCGCCCATCGAAAAACGCCGGCCTCTTTGTCGAAGCCCTGCACCGCTTCATCGCCGAAGAGGCCATCGCGCCCGGTGGCCTCGAGTTCCACACCTTCGGCGACGTGACCCGCGACGACGCCGCCGCGGTCGAAGCCCTGGGCCTGACCCCGTATTTCTTCCACCGCGACTGGCTGCCCTTCACCGACTCGCCCTCGGTGCTCGGCGGCGCCGACCTGCTGCTCGACCTGATGGGCCCCGGTCACCACCTGCAGATCTCGGGCAAGATCTACGATTATTTCGCGGCCGGCCGCCGCATCCTGGCCATCTCGCCCAACCACGAGCTCGATGACATCTTCGCCGAGACCGGCGCGGGCACGCGGGTCGACCTCAACGCCGACGCCATCGTCAAGGGGCTGCGCGCTGCGTGGCGCGCGCGCAAGGCCGGCGCGCCGGTGACGCTCGATCCGGCGCGA
>JAGQJJ010000755.1 GCA_020430675.1 Myxococcales bacterium | reverse complement strand
CTGATCGCCGACAAGTGGTCGGCGTTTTTGATGGCGGTCATCGCCGACAACGACTGGCGGCCGACGATCGCGACGACAAGCTGGCTCATCCCCGAGCGCGATTACTACGCGGCGTACGGCTCGCGGGTCATCACCAGCCTGCTCGACCAGTGCGCGGCGCTCGGCATCACCGTGCTCAGCGCGGCGGGCGACTGGGGGGCCTACGACGGCATCCCGCGCACCATGACCCGCGGGGCGCGGGTGAGCGACGCGACGTGGCCGCGCGCGGTGTTCCCGGCGGTCGAAGAGCGCGTGCTCGGCGTGGGCGGCACGATGGTCACGCACCGCGAGCCGTTGACCGAGGTCACCTGGAGCGGCCCGCTGCCGCCCGGCTTCGCCACCGACGCGCCGGTGACGCGGCTGGCCAGCGGCGGCGGCTTCAGCGCCGAGGTGCCCATCCCCGACTGGCAGGAGCACTTCCTGGTCTTCAACGAGAGCGAGCGCATCTACCGCACGTACTCGCGGGGCCCCAACGCGCCGGCGGTGATGGCTTATGGCCGCGGCGTGCCCGACGTGTCGATCATGGCCGTCGCCGACGCGGTGCAGCGTTCGCCGACCGAGCCGCTGACCGCGCGCGGCTATCGGGCGCTGGTCAACGGGCGCTGGATCGACTTCGCCGGCGGCACCAGCACCGGCGCGCCCATCTGGGCCGCGCTGCTCGCGCGCATCAACCAGGCCTGCCAGGCCGCGGGTCTGCGGCGCGTCGGCTTCGTCAACCCGCTACTCTACCACCTGGTGCGCTACGCCGACGAATACAACCGCAAGCCGTACCTGCGCGAAGAAGACAAACTGCCCAAGCCGTTTCGCGACATCATCAGCGGCCGCAGCGATGTCACGCTGCGCGCGCTCGACGGGGCGTGCATGCCGGTGCAGGTCGAGCTGCCGGGCTTCGAAGCGACCGGATCGTGGGATCCGGCGACGGGGCTGGGGGTGCCGATCGGCACGCGGCTGCTCGACGCCATCGTCGCCCACGGCCATGACCTGCGCCGGCGCGCCGCCGAAGCCGCCGCAGTCGGCGAGGGCGAGGGCCGGTGACCCCCCGGTGGTCCCCGCGGATCCAAAAGTGCTTGACCGTCCCGAAGGGCGCTGATAGCTTCCCGCGTCCTGCTCGCAAAGCCTGAAGAGGATTGGCCGTGCCGAACCACAAGTCCGCTGAGAAGCGCGCCAAGCAGAACGAGAAGCGTCGGCTGCGCAACCGCCTCGTGATGGTGTCCATGCGGACGTTCATCAAGAAGGTCCGCCGCGCCCTCGACAACGGTGACGTGGCGGAGGCCCGCGAGGCCCTCCCGTCCGCCATCCGCCACCTGGAGCGCGCCGCCGCCAAGGGCGTCATCCACCGCAACCAGGCCAGCCGCCGCGTCGGCCGCCTGACGATCGCCCTCAACCGCCTGCGCGGCGAGTCGGCGCCCAACGCCGGCGTCTGACGCCGCCGCCGCGGCCGCGGCGCGGATCTCCCTGCCAGCGCGATCGCCGAACCGGGTCAGCCGACCGCGGTCGGCGTGCGTCTGCGCACGCGCCATCGCACGCGGCGCTTCCCTTCAACGCTCATGATTGGCTTCGCGGACGGCCCGGCGTCGATGCCATGCCATCATGGCATGTCGATGCCATGGGCTGCGACCGGCGACGCAAGCCGGCCCGCGATCGGGCCGGGCGCAGCCGAGTCTATCTGCCCCGGTTGCCGATGGCGCGGGGCTCGGCTACCGTCGCGCGCGATGCGAGCCCTTCTTTTCATGATCGCTGCCGTTTGCGTCGCCTGTGCCGGTCGGCCGCCACCGCCGCCGGAGCCGGTTGAGGCGCCGAGCGATGCGCCGGCGGTCGAGCGGGCGTTGGCTTCGGGGTTGGTGGTGCAGATGGAGACGCGGCCGTCGACCGGGGCGATCGCGGTGCAACTTTGGGTGCCGGCGGGCGCGATGCACGCGGCTTCGGTGCCGGGCGGATCGGCGGTGCTCGCCGAGGCGGTGCGCGCGCAAGCGGCGCCGCGGGTGGCGGCGGCAGGCGGGCGTCTCGACGTGTGGGTACAGCCGGAAGCGGCGGTCTTTTCGGTGGTCATCGCCGAAGATCGGCTCGCCGAAGCGCTGGCGGCGCTGACCACGGTGCAAGCGCCTGATCTGTCGCCGGCGGCGATCACAGCGGCGGCGGCCCGGGCGGATGCGGCGCGTTCGGCGGCAGAGCGCGACCCCGAGCGAATCCTGCTGCGCAGTCTGTTCGGCGAGGTCTGTGGGCCGGCGGCGGCGGCGTTGTTCCCCATCGAACCGCCTGACGCAAAGGCGCTGGCGACCCTGCACGCGCGGCGCTATCGGCCAGCGGGCAGTCGGCTGGTGGTCGTCGGCGCCGCGTCGCTCGACACGGTGGCCGACGCAGCAGCGGGCGCGTTTGCCGACTGGAAGGGCAGCGCCGAGCCGCTGAAATTGAAGGTCGCGCCGCCCGGCGGGCCTGTCGTGCGGGTCGAGGCGCTGGCGGGGGACCGGGCGCGGCTGCGGTTGGGTTGGCCGCTGCGTTTGAGCAGTCCGGCCGAGGCGGCGGCGGCCGATGCGCTGGCGGCGTGGCTTGGCGAAGGCGCCGAGTCAGCCCTGGCTCGGGCGTTGGCGCGCGCGCAGATCCCGGTGGCGCGGCTGGCGGCGTTTGTGGTGTCACCCGCGCCCGCGAGCGCGTTGGTCGTCGAAGTGGACGTGCCGGCTGCCCGGTCCGACGCGGCGTTTGCGGCGGTGGTTGAGACCGCTTTGGGCTTGGGCGAGCGACCGCCGCCGGCCGAGCACCTGCTGGCGCATGTCGAGCGCGCCAGGCGTGCCGAGCGGGCGGTGGACGACGCCGCGACCCGGGCGCGACGGCTGGGTCAGCGCGGCTTGCGCTGGCCGGGCGATGTCTCGGGCGAGGCCTACGCAACCGCG
>JAGQJJ010000754.1 GCA_020430675.1 Myxococcales bacterium | reverse complement strand
CGGTGCGCTTTCGGCCGCTGATCGGGTCGCCGAACAGCTTGGCCAGGCCAAAATCGAGCAGCTTCGTGCCCTCGGCGCCCTGCTTCTGGAAGAGAAACACATTGGCCGGCTTCACATCGCGATGCGCGATGCCCGCGTGATGGGCGGCGTCGAGCGCCGAGGCCAGCGCGGTGAAGATGGGCAGCGCCTCGGCCAGCGGCAGCCGGTCGCGCCGCCGCAGCCGGTCGGAGAGCGTCTCCCCTTCGAGCAGCTCCATCACATGGTAATGCCGCCCATCGGGAAGCTGCCCAAACGCAAAGATGTCGACGATGCCCGGGTGGCCGATGCGGTTGACCGCGCGCGCTTCGTCGACAAAACGCGAGACCACGGTGGTGTCGGCCGAGTAGCGAAGGCTGAGCACCTTGACCGCAGCGAGCTTCTCGATCAGCGGGTGGCGGGCGCGGTAGACGGTGCCGAAGGTGCCAATGCCGAGCGGGCCCAGGATCGTATAACCGCCCACTTCCTGCCCCGGCAGCAGGGCGCGGTCGAGCGCCGCCGCGGGCAGGCGGCCCCCGCTGTCGTTGCTCATCCGCCGCGCAAGCGAGCGCGGTCCGCCTCGCTCATTGTCGTCCCCCCGACCTCACGCGCTACGAAACGACAAAGTTCACCATGCGGCCCGGCACGAAGATCTCGCGCCGGATGGTCTTGTCGGCCAGATGCCGGACCACGTTCTCCACCTGCCGGGCTGCGTCGAGCACCGTCGCCTGGGTGGCGTCGGCGGGCAGCTCGACCTGACCGCGCGTCTTGCCGTTGACCTGCACCGCGTAGACCACCGACGGATCGCGCGCTTTGTCGGGGTCATAGGTCGGCCACGGCTCGTAGCTGATCGTGTCGGTGCGGCCGAGGCGCTGCCACAGCTCTTCGCCGAGATGCGGCGCAAACGGCGCGAGCAGGCGCACCAGCGGTTCGAGGCCCTCGCGGCCGCGCACCTGCTCCTTGGTGAGCAGGTTGACAAGCTCCATCATCGCCGCGATGGCGGTGTTGAAGCGCAGGCCCTCAACGTCATCGGTGACCTTGCCGATCGTCTTGTGCAGCGCGCGCCGCTGCGGCTCGGTCAGCCGCGTGCTGTCGGCCAGGCAGACGTCGGTGTCTTCGTCGACCACCAGCCGCCAGACGCGGTCGAGGAAGCGCCGAACGCCTTCGACGCCCGCGGTGCTCCACGGTTTGACCGCCTCCAGCGGGCCCATGAACATCTCGAACAGCCGCATCGCGTCGGCGCCGAAGCGCTCGATGACGTCGTCGGGGTTGATCACATTGCCCCGCGACTTGCTCATCTTCTGGCCGTCTTCGCCCAGGATCATGCCCTGGTTGACGAGGCGCGTGAACGGCTCGGGCGTGCTGACATGGCCCAGGTCGAAGAGCACCTTGTGCCAGAAGCGCGAGTAGAGCAGGTGCAGCACCGCGTGCTCGGCGCCGCCGACGTACAGGTCGACGGGCATCCAGTACTTCTCGCGGGCCTTGCTCCAGGGCGCCTTGTCGTTCTTCGGGTCGAGGTAGCGCAGGTAGTACCAGCACGAGCCGGCCCATTGCGGCATGGTGTTCGTCTCGCGGCGCCCGCGGCGGCCGTCGGGCAGCAGCACCTCGACAAAATCGGTCGCCGTGGCCAGCGGGCTCTCGCCGGTGCCGGTCGGCTGGAAGCTCTCGACCGGCGGCAGGCGCACGGGCAGCTCTTCGTCGGCCACCAGCAAAATCTCGCCGTCTTCGGCGTGAATGATGGGGAAGGGCTCGCCCCAGTAGCGCTGCCGGCTGAACAACCAGTCGCGCAGCTTGAACTGGATGGTGCCCTTGCCACGCCCCGCTTCTTCGAGCCAGCGCGTGATGCGCGCTTTGGCGTCGGGCACCGACAGGCCGTCGAGCAGGCCGCTATTGACCAGCTCGCCGTCGCCGGCCCAGGCGGCTTCGTCCAGGTTGCCGCCGGTGATCACCTCGACGATGGGCAGCGAGAAGGCGCGGGCGAACTCCCAGTCGCGCTGGTCGTGGCCGGGCACCGCCATGATCGCGCCGGTGCCGTAGCTGGCCAGCACGTAATCGCTGATCCAGATCGGGATGCGCGCCTCGTTGACCGGGTTGACGGCGTAGGCGCCGGTAAACACGCCGGTCTTGGTCTTCACGTCGGTGATGCGGTCGCGCTCGCTCTTGCGCTCGGCGGCTTCGATGTATTCGTCGACCGCGGCGCGCTGGGCCTCGGTGGTGATGGCCGCCACCAGCGGATGCTCAGGCGCGAGCACCATGTAGGTCGCGCCGAAGAGCGTGTCGGGGCGCGTGGTGAAGACCGTGATCACCTGGTCCTTGCGGTCGGCGAGCCGGAAGTCGACCTCGGCGCCCACGCTGCGACCGATCCAGTCGCGCTGCATGGTCTTGATGCCTTCGGGCCAGTCGAGGCCGTCGAGGTCGGCCAGCAGGCGCTCGGCGTAGGCGGTGATCTTCAGCATCCACTGTCGCATCGGCTTGCGCACGACCGGGTGACCGCCGCGCTCGCTCTTGCCGTCGATGACCTCTTCATTGGCCAGCACGGTGCCCAGCGCCGGGCACCAGTTGACCGGCACCTCGGCCATATAGGCGAGGCCGGCCTTGTGCAACTGGCAGAAGATCCACTGCGTCCAGCGGTAATAGCCGGGGTCGGTGGTATTGACCTCGCGGTCCCAGTCGTAGCTGAAGCCGAGCGACTGGATCTGCCGCTTGAAGGTCTCGATGTTGCGCTTGGTGGTCTCGGCCGGGTGCGTGCCGGTCTGCACCGCGTACTGCTCGGCGGGCAGGCCGAAGGCGTCCCAGCCCATCGGGTGCAGCACGTTGAAGCCGCGCATGCGCTTGTAGCGGCAGAGGATGTCGGTGGCGGTATAGCCCTCGGGGTGGCCCACATGCAGGCCGGCGCCGGACGGGTAGGGGAA
>JAGQJJ010000753.1 GCA_020430675.1 Myxococcales bacterium | reverse complement strand
GTCCCCGCACCGCGAGATGCTCGAACTCATCGCCGGTCAGGTCGCCATCAAGCTCGATCTGGCCGAGGCCCACGAGCAGATCCGCGAGATGGCGACGACGGACGGCCTGACCGGCCTGGCCAACCACCGCACGTTCCAGCAGGCCTTCGACAACATGCTCAGCCGGGCCGACCGGCGCGGCGACCCGCTGGCGTTCATCCTGATCGACATCGATCACTTCAAGAAGCTCAACGACAACTACGGCCACCCGTTTGGCGACGAGGTCCTGCGCGGCGTGGCCCGCGTGCTCGCCTCGGCGGTGCGCAAGGTCGACCTGGCGGCGCGCTACGGCGGCGAGGAGTTCGGGGTCATCCTCGAAGGCTCTGACCGCGAAGGCGCGCGCCAGATGGCCGAGCGCATCCGCGCCGAGGTCGAGGCGTTGACCTTCCAGCACGAGAGCAAAGGCGAGGTCAGGGTGACCCTCTCGCTCGGCGTCGCCGCCTTCCCCGGGGATGGCAGCGAAAAAGAGAAGCTGATCGCCAACGCCGACCTCGCGCTCTACCACGCCAAACACGGCGGCCGTAACCAGGTCTGCTGCTTCGCCGACCTGCCCCCCGAAGCCCGGGCGATGCCCGTCTCCCCTCCCCCCGATCCGGCGGAGGCCGCCCGCTGACCGCGGCCAGCAACCGATGCGAAAGATCTTCGTCCTCGACACGAATGTGCTGCTGCACGAGCCCAAGGCCATCTTCGGCTTCGCCGACAACCACGTCGTGCTGCCGATCTACGTGGTCGAAGAGCTCGACCAGTTCAAGAAGCAGGTCTCGGGGCTCGGTCGCAACGCGCGCACCGTCTCGCGCGAGCTTGACGAGCTGCGCACGCGCGGCCACTTGCGCGAGGGCGTGCCGCTCGACAACGGCGGCACGCTGCGCGTCTCGTTTGTCGAAGACACCTCGTCGGCGATGCCGCAGTTCACGGTGCAGCATCACTACGACAACCTCATCCTGCGCTGCGCCCTCGAACAGCGGGCCGCCCACCCCAAGACGCCGGTGGTGCTGGTCAGCAAAGACACCAACCTGCGCCTGCGCGCCGACGCGGTGGGCCTCGACGCCGTCGACTACGAGCCCGAGCGCGTCGACATCGGCGAGCTTTACCCGGGCCACCGCAGCCTCGACGTGCCCGAGGCCGACATCCGCCGCGCGTTCGACGCCGGCCTGCCGGTGCCCGAGGGGCTCAAGCTCGCGCCCAACGAAGGCATCCTGCTCAACGACACCGACCGCGAGGGCCACACCGCGCTCGCCCGCTGCGAGCCCGACGGCGCCCTGATCCGCGGCCTCAACCGCAAGCGCGAAGCCATCTGGGGCGTCGAGGCCCGCAACAAGGAGCAATCCTTCGCGCTCGACCTGCTGCTCGATGACCGCGTGCAGCTCGTCACCCTGGTGGGCAAGGCCGGCACCGGCAAGACGCTGCTCGCGCTCGCCGCCGGGCTGGCCAAGGTCGCCGATGAGCACGCCTTCCAGCGCGTGCTCGTCACGCGCCCCATCTTCCCGCTCGGCCGCGACATCGGCTTTTTGCCCGGCAACGTCGAAGAGAAGCTCGACCCGTGGATGCAGCCCATCTACGACAACGTCGAGCTGCTGCTCGGCCTCAACCCCGACGCGCGCCGGCAGGGCCATGACCACCGCGTGCTGATCGACATGGGTCTCTTGCAGATCGAAGCGTTGACCTATATCCGCGGCCGCTCGATCCCAAGACAGTATCTCATCGTCGACGAGGCACAGAACCTGACGCCGCACGAGGTCAAGACCATCCTCACCCGCGCCGGCGAAGGCACCAAGGTCGTCTTCACCGGCGACCCCTACCAGATCGACAACCCCTACGTCGACGCCAGCGACAACGGCCTCGTGCACCTCGTGCGCAAGTTCCAGGGGCAGGCCATCGCCGGCACCGTCACCCTCTCGCGCGGCGAGCGGAGCGGCCTCGCCGAGCTGGCAGCCAACATCTTGTGATGCCATGACACCCTGAGTGATGCCATCGATGGCATCGCCTCGGGGTCAGACAGGCAGAAACTTCTCGATCACCGCCTGCGCCAACAAAGCCAGGCTGTCATAAGGCTTCACCGCCGCCGAAGGCACCGGCGCTTCGGCCAGCTCGGTGCAGCCGAGCACGACCGGACCCTTGGCGCGCGTGCCCACGGCCGCCAGGACCGCCTGAAACGCGGGCGCCGCCAGCACCGCCTTGTCGCCGCCCATCACGCGGAAGATCGCCTCGTCGATCGCCCGCTGCTCGTCATCGGTCGTGGCTTCAACCGCCAGACCGAGCGGCGCAAACGTGCGCTCGTACAGGCCCGAAGCCCGCGTATAGGCGCAGCACAGCACGCCGGCCCGCGTGAAGCCATCGGCCACAAGCCGCTGCCCCACCGTGCGCAACATATGCAGCACCGGCACGCCGGTCTGCGCTTCGATCGCCGGCGCCACCGCGTGCGCGGCGTTGCAGGGGATCACGATCAGCGTCGCGCCGCAGGCGATCAGCGCCTTGGCCCGCTCGACCAGAATGGCGCCCGCCGCGGTCTCATCGGTCAGGCCGGTCTCATCGATGCCCGCCGGCAGCGCCCGCGCGTCGATCAGGCAGCCGGGGTAGTCGCCATCATGCGCCGCGCCCCAGGCGCGCTGCGCCGCGCGCAGCAGCAGGTCGAAGAACGTGGCCGTCGCCACCGGACCCATGCCGCCGAGCACCCCGATCACCGGCCCGTTGGCCGCCTTCATGTCCGCCTCCAGGCCGCCGCGCGGCGCCTCGTTCGCGGCGAGCTTACCGCATGCCCTGCGCGCCCGAAACACGCTTCTGGCGAGGGCCTGATCCGCGTGGGCCGACGCCTCGGGCGGTTTTTTTGAATAATTTCGCCCCCCGAAAAAGACGCGCCCGGCCCACGGCGAACAGCAGGTCAGACCCCT
>JAGQJJ010000752.1 GCA_020430675.1 Myxococcales bacterium | reverse complement strand
ACAACGCCGGCTTCGACTTCGGCACCTACGCCGAGGCCGAGTACTCGCCCAACCGCAGCTTCGGCCTCACCGGCGGCGTGCTGCTCAGCGAGGCGCCGACCCTGCGCCTGGGCCTCTCATACACCTTCGGCGGCGACTGACAGCGCCTTGCCGACGCCCGCCACGCAAAGCCGCCAACCCGATTGATGCCCCCTCTGCACAGAGGTACAGTGCTGCCATGCAACCGACCGGTCCGGCCTTCTCTGGCGATCGACGCGCCCCCTGGCGGGTGCCGCGCGGGCTCGCCGCGGCGATCGCCGCGTGGGAGGCCGACCCGCGGGTCCGGTCCAATTTCACCCTCGATGTGCGCTCACCGCCGCGCCCGGCGCGCATGGTGCCACTGCCGAGCCGCCTGGCGCCCGGCGTCGCCGCCGCCCTCGCCAAACGGGGCATCGAGTCGCTGTACTCGCATCAGGCCGAGGCCTTCGAGCTGAGCGAGGCCGGCCATGACGTCGTGGTCGCCACGCCCACCGCCTCGGGCAAGAGCCTCTGCTTCAACCTGCCCGTCCTGCATCGCTTCGCGGTCGAGCCCGAGGCGCGCGCGCTGTACCTGTTTCCGACGAAGGCGCTCTCGCGCGATCAAGAAGAAGCGCTGCGCGCCTTGCTGCGCGAGGCCGGCCTGGGCCACGGCGCGATCACCTACGACGGCGACACCCCCGGTGACGCGCGCCGCGCCGGCCGCGAGCGCAGCGGCGTGCTGTTGACCAACCCCGACATGCTGCACTCGGGCATCCTGCCTCACCACGCCAACTGGGCGAGATTGTTCGCCAATCTGCGCTACGTGGTGCTCGACGAGCTGCATATGTATCGCGGCGTCTTCGGCTCGCATCTGGCCAACGTCGTGCGCCGGCTGCAACGCATCGCGCGGTTCCACGGCGCCGACCCGCAGTTCATCCTGGCCTCGGCGACCATCGGCAACCCCGGCGAGCACGCCGCGCGCATCATCGGGCGCCCGGTGCGCTGCATCGGCGAGAGCGGCGCGCCGGCCGGGCCGCGGCGGCTGATGGTCTACAACCCGCCGGTGGTCAACGCCGAGTTGGGCGTGCGCGCCAATTACCTGAAGACCGCGGTGCGCCTCGCCGCCGATCTGGTGCGCGCCGAGGTGCCCACGCTGGTCTTCGGCCAGACGCGCAACAGCGTCGAGGTGATGCTCAAGTACCTGCGCGACCGCCTCGCCGACGACACGTCGATCCCCAAAGACGCGATCGTCGCCTATCGCGGCGGCTACCTGCCCAACGAGCGCCGTCGCACCGAAGCCGGCCTGCGCGCGGGCGAGATCCGCTGCGTGGTCTCGACCAACGCGCTCGAAATGGGCATCGACATCGGCGCGCTCGACGCGGTCATCTGCGCCGGCTACCCGGGCTCGATCGCCGGTCTGTGGCAACGCTTCGGCCGCGCCGGCCGCCGGCAGGAAGAGTCGCTGGCGGTGCTGGTCGCCTCAAGCACCCCGGTCGACCAGTTTGTCGCGCATGGCCCGCAACGCCTGCTCGACGCGCCCATCGAGCACGCGCGCATCGATCCCGACAACGTCGAGATCCTCATCGATCACCTCAAATGCGGCTCGTTCGAACTGCCGTTCGAGAGCGATGACGCCTTTGGCGACGTGCCGCGCGAGGTGCTGCACGATGGCCTCGACTTCCTCGCCCAGCATCAGGTGGTGCATCCGGTCACCGGGCCCAAGGGCCGCACGTGGCACTGGTCGACCGACGCCTACCCCGCGAGCCACGTCTCGCTGCGCAGCATCGGGTGGGACAACTTTGTCATCATCGACGTCGACATCGACAAGACCATCGCCGAGATGGACTGGCGCTCGACGCATACCATGCTGCACGAGCAGGCCATCTATCAGCACGACGGCGAGCAGTATCAGGTCGAGCGGCTCGACTTCGACAACCGCAAGGCCTTCGTGCGCCGGGTCGTGCCCGACTACTTCACCACCGCCGAGATCCACACCAAGGTCACGGTCACCACACAGGACGAAAGCGTGGTGCCCGCCGAGCCGACGCGCCGCCTGCACGCCGGGCTGGGCGAGGTGAGCGTGGTCGAGAAGGTGGTCGGCTTCAAGAAGGTCAAGTTCCACTCCCACGAGAATGTGGGTTACGGCGAGGTGCACCTGCCCGAGATGCAGATGCACACCTCGGCGTTCTGGCTGACGGTGCCTGAAGCCTTCGTCGCCGCGCGCCCCGAGCCGCGGCCGAGCATCATCGACGCGCTGCGCGGGCTCAACAAAGCGATGCATATCGTCGCCGCCGCCGGGCTGATGATCGACCCGCGCGACCTGGGCCGCTGCCTCGGCGACCGCGACGCCGCCGACGCGCCGCCGAGCACCGGCGGTGGGCCCGGCTTCGACCCGACGCTGTTTCTGTACGACAAGATCCCCGGCGGCATCGGCCTCGCCCCGCGCCTCTTCGACGAGCGCGACGCTTTGCTGCGCCGGTCGGCCAGCCTGATCGCGCGCTGCGATTGCGGCGTCGGCTGCCCGGCCTGCATCGGCCCCGCGGTTGGCATGCCCCCGGCCGGCGTGCGCCCGCCGCGACCCCTGGTGCTCGATCTGCTCGCCGCGCTCGGCGTCGAGCCGGGCTGATGTCGTTCCGGCGGCAGCTCGCGCGCCTCGCGCATGCCGGGCCGGGCAGCCGCCCGGCGAACACCATCGTCGTTGAAGAGGCACCGCCGGACGCGACCCCCCTGCCGGCCGGTGACGACGCCGAACGCCGCGCGCGCATCGATACGCTGCGCGGCCTGCTCGAGTCGATGAAAGCCCGGCGCCCCGTCGCCGAAGCCGCGCCCCCGGTCGCCGATCCTGCGCTGCCCGGTGCGGTCGTCGACACCGCGCACGGCCCCGTGCACCTGATCGAAGCGCGCTACGACCCCGAACACCGGCACGGTCACA
>JAGQJJ010000751.1 GCA_020430675.1 Myxococcales bacterium | reverse complement strand
CGGCGGGGTCCAGGTCGAGGATGACAAACTGCACGCGGCGGTTGGCCTGGTTCTTGGTCTCGTCGGGCGTCCACTGCGCCAGCTGCGACTCGCCGTAGCCACAGGCCAGCATCTTGGCGGTCTGCACCTTGCCGCCCAGATAGTCGCGCACCGTGCCGGCCCGCGCCTTCGAGAGCGACTGGTTGTAGTCGGCCTTGCCCATGGTGTCGGTGTGGCCCTGCACCTCGATCTGCCGAATCTCGGGGTAGCGCTTGAGGATGTCGGCCATGCGGTCGAGCACCGCGAAGCTCTGGTCGCCCTTGATGTCGGCCTTGTTGAACTCGAACTCGATGCGGCCGACCTCGATGGTGCAGTCGCAGGCGTCGCCCTGGTCGTCGGCGTCCAGGTCGGCCTGGTCGGCGTTGGCCACCGCCGCGCAGTTGTCGCAGGCGTCGCCGATGCCATCGCCGTCGGTGTCCAGCGGGCCGTCGTGCAGCCGGGGGCAGGCGTCGGCCTCATCGGGGATGCCATCGCCGTCGTCGTCGGGATCGCAGACATCGCCGCGCCCGTTGCCATCATGGTCGGCCTGGTCGGGGTTGGCATCAAACGGGCAGTTGTCGCAGACGTCGCCCACGCCATCGAGGTCGAGGTCACCTTGCTGGGGGTCGTAATCGGTGGGGCAGACATCATTGGGATCGGGCACGCCGTCGCTGTCGCGGTCGTTCTCCAGGCAATCCTGATCGGCGCCGTCGCAGTCCTCATCGATGCCGTTGCCGCAGCTCTCGGGCGCGCCGGGGAAGATGTTGACCCGGGCGTCGTTGCAGTCGCCCTGGTGGACCGAGAAGCCGTCGCCGTCCTGGTCGACGTCATCGCAGTCGAGGTCGGCGCCGCTGCAATCCTGGTCGATGCCATCGCCGCAGGTCTCAAGACGCCCGGGACTGCGCGCCGGATCGGCGTCGTCGCAGTCGCCCTGATTGACGCTGACGCCATCGCGGTCGAGGTCGGCGTCATCGCAGTCGAGGTCGGCGCCGCTGCAATCCTGGTCGATGCCATCGCCGCAGATCTCGGTCGCGTCGGGGTGGATCGCCGGATCGTCGTCGTCGCAGTCGCCCTCGCTTGGCGGGTAGCCATCGGTGTCGAGGTCGAGCAGCGGGTTGCGGCCCATATCGGGCCGGGGCCCGGCGTCGGCCGCGCCGGCGTCGTCCTTCTCACACCCGAACGCGACCGCTGCGGCGAGGCAGGCGAAGAGCGGGAACCTACAGATCTTCAAGCAGAATATCCTTGATGCGCCCGAACTTGTTCGAGGCATCCTTCTTCATCTCTTCCTTCAGCTCCTTGAGGAAGAGCTCGGGATCCTGGACCACCGCGTTCTTGTGATACTCGATGCCGGCATAGAAGCCGCCGCCGGCAGCGCCGAGGATGAGGGCGAGCATGATGAGGATTCGCATGGCCGCCACGGTATCCAGGCCCTGGGGTCGCCGCAACCGATTGCGAGGTGGATTCGCCTCGCCGGCCGCCGCAAAATGACCCGATGCGTTGCCTGTTTGCGATCATCATCCTCTGCGCCGCGGCAGCCCATGCCGCGCCCGGCGGCTACGGCCGCTTCGCCTGGGGCGCCAGCGTCGCCGCGGTGCAAAAGATCGAACCGAAGCTGCAAGCCTTCCCGCAGGCCGAGCCGGTGGCGTTTGAGGCCCAGGCGCTCGATCGCATCTTCGCCGCCGAGCGCGAGGCGGTGCGCAAGAGCAACCGCAAGGCGCGGCGCGCATTTCAGCGACCCAAGCGGGCCCCATCAAGGCTCGCCGCCTTTTGCTATTGGGTGACCATCGAGGGCCTCTCGGGCCGCGTCGAGCTGCGTTTCGCCGATGATCAGCTCTATGAGGTCATCTTGCGGGTGCTGTACCGCGACAACGAGAAGCCGGCGGCCGGCAAGCTGCTCGATCTGCTGATCGAAAAGTACGGCGCGCCGCTCGAACCGCCCGAGGGGCCGTCGCCCGTCGGCGAGCGGCCGCGGCTCGACTTTGCGCTGGCCGATGGCACGTTGCAGGTGCTGCGGCGGCGCGCCGACCCGAAGCGCCGGGGGTTGCTGCGGCTGCATTACCGCTCGGCGGCGCTGGCCGATCCGGTCGAGCGCTATCTCGATGGTTTGCGCGGCCGTCTGTCGAGCATCGAGCAGGCGGCCCATCCGCCCAAGCCGCCGCCGCCCGATCCGGCGCAGGTGGAGCGCGAGCGGGCCTTGCAGCATCTCTGAGGCCTACATCTGCACCATCTGCCGCAAGACCACCGGCACCAGCGCGATGAGGCTCGCCGGCAAGCCGGCGCCTTGCGCCAGTCGCAGCCCGGTCAGCAGCAGGAAGACGACGTAGAACTTCTGCGCGTAGGGCCCGACGATGGGCACCAGCAGCAGCAGCGAGGCCACCTCGGCGTAGGCAAAGACCCGGAACGTGGCCTCAAACGGGCGCGGCGCGGCGCCGATGAGGCGCAAGAGCACGTGGGCGGCCGTCGACTCGAAGAACAAGAGGCCGGTCACCAGCAGCGGCACAAACGGCATCGTCAGCAGCAGCAGCGCGACCGGCGAAACCCCCGGCAGCGCGGGCAGCTGCATGTTCGACAGCGCTTCGGCGGGCAGGAACATCGTCTGGATCACCAGCCCGAGGTGGCCCAGGCCGCCGGCCAGCACCGCAAACAAGAGGGGCGCGCGCAGGTCTTCGCGAATCCAGGGCACCCGGCCCATGAAGCGCTGCGGGCCCAGCAACGCCTCGCGCACGGTGTGCACAAATGCCTCGGCTTCGTTGCGTTCGCCCGCGTGTTCCCAGGGGATGGGCGCCGGGCCCTCGGGTTGCGGCGGCGCTTCGGGCGGCGGCGGGGCGCTCTCGGTGGCGGGCGAAGGGCGCGGCTCCGGCGGCGCGCTGGCCCGGTCGGCGCGATCGGCCGGCGTCGGGGGCGCCTCAGCCGCG
>JAGQJJ010000750.1 GCA_020430675.1 Myxococcales bacterium | reverse complement strand
AGCACGACGGTGGTGCGGCCCGAGCCGCTGGGCCCGTAGACCAGCCATGCCTCGCGGTCGCGATCGCCGCGCGCGAAGCGGTCGAGCGCGCGGGCCAGCCGGCGGCCGGTCTCGGTGCGCACGAACGGGGCGGGCGTCGGGGGTCGCTGGGCGCGCAGCTCGGCGCGGGTGCTGGGGCTGAGCGGGGCCGCGGGCCCCTCGGCGATGGTGGCGGTCATCGGCGACGAGCGCATGTTGCTTTACTCCCCCGAATTGCCGGGCCGGGCCTCGTGAGTCAGATCAACCCGCACCCTAACCCAAGAAGGACGCGAGCGCATCTACTCGCGTCGCCCTCCGATGGCAGGAGGCGGGCGGATTACGGACCGAACGGCACGTCGCCGTCGATCGTGACCCGGTGCATCAGGCGGTGCTGCAGGCCATGATCATTGACCGGCTTATGCTGCGTGCCCCGGTTGTCCCAGAACGCGATCGAGTCGCGCTGCCAACGAAAGCGCACCGTGAACTCGGGCGACGTCGCGTGCTGCCACAGAAACGCAAGCACCGCGCCGCTCTCGCGCTCGGGCACGCCGACCAGATGCGTGGTGAACAGCGCGTTGACAAAGAGCAGCTTGCGGCCGGTGACCGGGTGCACGCGGATGACCGGGTGCTGAACCGGCGGGTTGGCCTTCACCGCCGGCAGCAGGCGCTCGCCGCCGGGCGCGGCCAGGCTGTGGCGAAAACCGTGGGCGAAGCTGTGCTCGGCGAACATGCCGCTCAGATAGCGTTGCATGCGGTCCGAGAGGGCCTCATAGGCAGCGGCCATGCTGGCCCAGAGCGTATCGCCGCCCGCCTCGGGCACGATGACGCCGCGCAGAATGCTGCCGAGCGGCGGCCGCGGGCCGTAGGTCATGTCGGTGTGCCAGTCTTCGATGCGCGAGGGCTTCTCGGCGCTGTGCTCCAGCACCGCCACCGCGTCGGCGCCCTCGGGGTGCGGATAGGCCGGGTGTACTTGCAACGCCCCGAAGCGCTCGCCAAACGCCTGCTGCTGGGCGGGCGTCAACGCCTGCTTGCGAAAGAAGAGCACCTGATGATGCGCGAGTGCCTCATTCAGCTCACTTATGATCTGGGCAGGCAGATCGGCGCGCAGGTCGAGGCCGGTGACCTCGGCGCCCAGCGCGCCGGCGACGGGGTGCAGATCGAAGCCGGGCATGCGGGCTCCTCGCGATGAGACGCCGCACTGTCGCGCGCGGGCCGCCGCGTTGCAACGGCGCTCGCGCTCACTCGGGGCGGCGCCGCTTCCAGATGGGCGCACCGCCCCGGGCGTCGGGCTGGCAGGTGACCGTGAACTCGTCAAACGCACGCAGCGCGTCGTGCGGATCCTTGCCCGCCTTGAGCGAAAACTGGTCGAAGCCGCAGCGCGCCATATTGAAGATCTGGTCGCGCATGACATCGCCGGCGGCGCGCAGGCGACCGCGGTAGCCGTGTTGCTCGCGCAGCAGGCGGGCCAGCGAATAACCGCGGCCATCGGTGAACTTGGGGAAGTCGATGACCACCAGCGAGACCCCGTCGAGCGCCACCGCCAGTTCGTGGGGCTCGACGGTGTTGGGAACCCGCACGCCGATCTTGCCTGGCCGCTTGGCCAGCGCCGCGCGCTCGTGCTGCCAGCGGTCCCAGGTGACGGTGACCGCGCCGGTCAGCGGCATCGGCGCGTCGTCGTCGAGGTGCGCGTAGGCGTCTTCGACGACGGCGCGGTCGTCAATGAGCAGGGCCATAGAGGGCCTCCTGGAACGGCGCCGGGCCGACGCGGCGGAAGGTGTCGAGCAGCCGTTCCTCATCGTCGACGCGCAGGCCGGCGTAGGTGCGCAACACCGTCTCGACCGCGTCGATGATCTGGTCCCGGTCGAACGCGCGGCCCAGGGTCTGGCCCAACGAAGCGTCGTCGCCCGACGAGCCGCCGAGCATGAGCTGGTAGTACTCCTCGCCCGTCTTGTTGATGCCCAGGATGCCGATATGGCCGACGTGGTGATGGCCGCAGGCGTTGATGCAGCCCGAGATGTTGAGGTGCACCGGGCCCAGGTCGAAGACCTCATCGAGCGCGGCGAAGCGGGCCGAAAGCGCCTGGGCGATGGGGATCGAGCGCGCGTTGGCCAGGTTGCAGTAGTCGAGGCCGGGGCAGCAGATGATGTCGGTGACCTTGTCGACATTGGGCGTGGCAAAACCCAGCGCGCGCAGCTTGCGCCACAGGGCGTAGAGCTCGGTGGTGGGCACGTCGGGCATCACCAGATTCTGGCGATGGGTCACCACGAGGCGCCCAAAGCCGTAGGTCTCGGCCAGCGCGGCGACCGCGTCCATCTGATCGGCGGTCATGTCGCCGGGCGGCAGCTCGCCGTTCTTGAGCGAGAGCACGACGATGGCATAGCCGCGCTGCCGATGGGCGACGGTATTGCCGCGCAGCCAGCGGTCGAACTCGGGATCCATCAACCGCGGCGCTTCGAGCGCGGCGAGGCCGTCGGGCAGATCGGCATACGGCGGCGGGACAAAATGCTCGCGCATGCGCTGCAGGTCGTACGGGTCGAGCTTCAGCTCGCTGTCGCGCAGCGGCGCCCACTCGCGCTCGACCTCTTCGCGGAAGGCGTCGATGCCGAGCGCGTCGACCAGAATCTTGATGCGGGCCTTGAACTTGTTGTCGCGCCGTCCATGGCGGTTGTAGACGCGCAGGATGGCCTCGAGATAGTCGAGCAGATCTGCCACCGGCAGCGCCTCGCGAACGCGTTCGGCAATGATCGGTGTACGGCCAAGCCCGCCGCCGACCCAGACATCGACCACGCTGCGGCCATCCACCTCGCGAAGCACGAGGCCGATATCGTGCACCCGTACCTTGGCCCGGTCGTTGCGCGCGCCGCTCAGCGCAATCTTGAACTTGCGGGGCAGGAAGGCGAATTCGGCATGCAGATT
>JAGQJJ010000749.1 GCA_020430675.1 Myxococcales bacterium | reverse complement strand
CCTGCAGCACCTCGACTTCAATGAAGCGGCCAAACCGCCGGGCCCGCGACGAAAACAGCCGGGCCACGCGCAGCCACTTCATCTTGCTGATCATCGCCTCCAGGCTGCGCCACCACGCCTCGGGGTCGCGCGTGTTGAGCACCACCCGCGCGTCGGGGAACTCGCCCATCAGCGTCTCGAAGTGATTGCAGATGGGGAAGTCAACCGCCGCCGCGAAGCCACCGAGCAGCGCCTGCCAGTCCATCGGGCGGCCATGCACGCTGAAGTCATGCCATGCGTCCAGATGGCTCGGCCGGCTCAGCACCACCTCCATGTGATAACAGGGTGCCTCGTACAGCATCTCGAGCGCTCGCTGCGTCGACAGCGTGCCCGTGCGTCCAAAACCGGCGCCGATCACCTTCAGCGTCACAACCACCTCCTCACGCGCCTCCAGGGATAACGCATCCCGACCGAGCGGCGCAAAGCGCCCGTTTGAGGCCATTGTGGGCCCCTTCGGACTGTGCTCTGATCGTCGCACCCCTGGAGGGAGGAGGACCCCCCCATGCGCCGCGTACCTGCCTGCAAAATCCCATTGTGTCTCGCAGCCTTGCTGGCCATTGGCCTCGCCGCCTGCGACGACGATGACGACGCCACCGGCACGCCCACGCCCGATCAGGGCATGATGGTCGACAGCGAGACGCCCCCCGCGACCGATCCCGGGGCGCTCGTCGCCGTGACCGCGCAGAGCACCGTCGGCGTGCTGCTCGACGAGCTGCCCGCCGCCCTGCGCGAGCGCGTGGCCACCGAACTGTTGTCGCGCCCCGAGGGCTTCTGGGTCCAGCGCGCCCACCTGCAGATGCGCCTCGCCAATTACCGCCTGGTCTACCGGGTGGCCTTCTACGACGAAGCCAAGGGCTCGCTGCCGCTGCCGCCCGAGGCGCTCTGGAACTTCACGATGAGCCCGGCCGAGCGGCGCATGGTCGACGGCCATGACCTCGTCGTCGCCGACTTCACCTTCAACAGCACCCTGCTGACCACGCCCGACGGCCCCGAAGAGTCGGAGCCGGCGCTGGCCGAGGTCGATGGCACCTGGTCCGAGCCGATGGTCTTCCCCATCGACCCCACGTTGCTGGTGCAGCGCACCGGCTACGCCTGCATGGATGAAGACGGCTTCCCCCGCTTCAGCGTCGATGGCGAGAGCGCGCACATCTTCTACGACCACGAGTGCGAGGTCGAAGCGCCCGGCGAAGAGTCATGCCATCTGAGCCTCGTCTACCCCGACGAGAGCTGCCTCGAAGCCCTCGACGCGCATGTCGGCAAGGTCGAGTTGACCATCGACTATACACGCCTCGCCTGGGACGCCGCCGCCGCCGACGCCGCGCGCCACGGCGAGGTGGTCTCGATGGACGGCCCCAACCTGCGCGTCAGCACCGAGCATCTGGCCAATCACCGTGTGGTCTACGAGTATATCGCCGCCAATAGCTGCGCCTACGCCGAAGGCTGCGTGCCCGAGCCGGGCTGGCGCCGACTGCTGCGCTTCGACTCGGCGACGCTGAACGTCGGCGCCGAGGCGGTGGCCATCGGCGAGGTCGACTACCTCATCGAAGGCGACCCGCAGGCCGTCGACAACCATCGCCATGGCGTCTATGAGTTCAGCGAATGCCATGGCCACTATCACTTCCAGCACTACGGCGAGTTCTCGTATGCCAACATGCCCGGCACCAAGGCCGGCTTCTGCCTTGAGAGCACCGACCGCGGCCATAACAACGAGCTGACCCCGCTCAGCGCCCATTACGAGTGCGGCTACCAGGGCGTCGACGCGGGCTGGTACGACGTCTACCACGGCGGCCTGCCCTGCAACTGGGTCGACGTGACCGACATCGACACCGCTGGCGGCGCGATGACCGCCGACTTGCGCTTTGACTCAAACCCCGACGGCTTCGTCTGCGAAGGCGCCTTCGAGACCGACGAGTCGGGCGCCGTAATGTGGGAATCGACCGACTTCACCGCCGCCGATGGCGCGCCGGTCGACCGACCCATCTGCGACTTCGTGCCCGACTATGACAGCAACAACCATGGCACCGTGCCGGTCGAGCTGCCCATGCCCGGCGAGAGCATGGTCACCCGCCCCTGCGCCCGCGCCGAGTTCGGCCCCCTGCGCGACTGCGGTTTCGCCTGGCAGCCCGAGATGCCGATCAACTGCAACCCGGGCGAGACGGTGACGCTGACCTGCGCCGTCGAAGACGCCGGCCGTCCGCAGGCGATCCGGTTCTGCCCGCTCAGCGAAGCGCTCGGCGTGCCCATCCCGTGCGTCGCCGCCGACGCGAAGGGCATGGCGGTGGTTGATGGCGACGCGGTGGCCGTCGAGGCGACCTGCCCCGAGGCCCGCGGCGACGGCGAGCCCGGCGGCGCGCTGCGCATGCTCGTCGCGCCCGCGTTTGCGCCCGATGGCATGCAGGCGGTGACCTGCCAGCTCGCCGGGAACTGACGCTCGGCGATCAGAGCCCGGCGCTGCGCTGCATGGGCACAAAACCCGGCAGCGCTTCGATGCGGGCCAGCCAGCGCGCCACCGCCGGGTAGGGCTTCGGGTCAAAGCCGCCCTCTGGTGCCAGCACCAGATAGGCATACATCGCGAGCTCGGCCAACGTGGGCCGGTCGAGCGCCAGCCAGTCATTCTTGGCCAGATGCGCTTGCAGCCAGCCAAAGAGGCGCGTGGCCACCGCCAGGCGCTCATCCTGGTTGATCGGCACCCCGAAGCGCGTCACCAGCCGCGCCGCCGCCGGGCCATAGGCCAGTTCGCCCGCCGCCACCGAGAGCCAGCGCTGCACCCGCGCCTGCCCGATGGCATCATCGGGCAGCCATTGGTTGCTGGCATCGTAGCGCCGCGCCAGATAGACCAGGATGGCATTCGAATCGGGCAGCGTGGTGCCATCTTCGTCGACCAGCACCGGGATCT
>JAGQJJ010000748.1 GCA_020430675.1 Myxococcales bacterium | reverse complement strand
TCGACCCTTCCATGCCCTCTTGGGATGTGTTGGGCACCAACCTGTCGGTCAAGCGCCCCGATGGCACCTGGGACACCGAACAGAACCGCCTCTTGTTGATGGATCGCAAAGATTTCAATAAGTTGGGTGTGGGTCTCGATGACATGATCGAGGCCTACATCCAGACGGTGCTCTCGACGGTGGCCATCGATCAGATGGCGGAACGCCTCTTCAACAGCAAGGGGCGCTTCCGCATGCGGATGTTCCGCTCGCTCAACGATGACGACGCGCTGATCGATGAAATTGCGCTTTGACGCCGCGCTGATCGGCGCGCTGGCGTTGGCGTTGTTCGCCTGCGACGAGCCAGCCGAAGCGGTGTCGCCCGACGCCGGGATCGATTGGGCGCCGTGCGACGCCGCCGGGCGCTGCCCGCAGGGCCAGATCTGCACCGCCGAACGGGTCTGCGTCGCGCTGGCCAGCGTGGACCCGCAGCGGGAATGCGCGGCGTTCTCCGATTGCCTGAACCAATGCGGTGGGCAGAGCTGCGCCGATGCCTGCGTCTTTCGCGCCCCGGCCGAGGCGCTTGATCGCTACGACGCGGTCTTTGCCTGCCTGGATGATGGGGGGTGTTTCACCGACCAGGGCATCGATCAAGACTGCCTCACCCAAGCCTGCGCCGACGACTACGTGGCCTGCTTTGGTGCCTTGCCCGCGCAGCCCGAGGGCCATGGCACCTGTGGCGATTTTGTGGTCTGCCTCAACGCCTGCCCGAGCGATCAGTGCATCGATGACTGCATTCGCGCCGCCTCGCCGACCGCGGTCGATTTGTTCGACGCGGCGGTGACTTGCATCAATGAAGCCGGCTGCCCGCCCGGCGACGGCGACTGCCAGCAGGAGAACTGCGGCGAGGCGCTCGATGCCTGCTTCAGCCATGGCTATGGCATGGGCACGCTGGGCTGCAACGAAGCGTTGGAATGCGTCTTCGGCTGCCCCGACGCCGACTGCGCCGACCGCTGCGTGCGCGCGCTCGACGCCGAGGGCTGGGATCTGTGGGGCGCTTTTGTCGATTGCGCGGTCGAGGCCGAGTGCGCGGGCCAGGAGGCCTGCCTGCTCGCCTGCCCGGCCGAGGCACGGGCCTGCGAGGTCGATCGGTGAAGGCCGCGCCGGGCTTTGTCGCCAGCGACGTACCGCTCGGGCCCCGCACGACGTTGGGCGTGGGTGGCGCGGCGCGCTGGTTGGCCGCCGTCGAGGATGAAGCCCAGCTCGACGCGGCGCTGGCCTGGGCCCGGGGGGCCCGCCTGCCGGTCTTTGTGCTGGGCGGCGGCAGCAACGTGCTCGTGTCGGACGCGGGCTTTGACGGCCTCGTGGTGCAGGTGGCCGCCTGCGGCCGAGCCGTGCGTCGGGTCGATGACGCGATGGAGGTCGATGTGGCCGCCGGCGAGGTCTGGGACGCGCTCGTCGAGTGGTCGGTCGCCGAGGGCCTGGCCGGCATCGAGTGCCTCTCGGGCATCCCCGGGGCGGTCGGCGCGGCGCCCATCCAGAACATCGGCGCCTACGGGCAGGAGGTCGGCACCACGCTGGTCTCGGTGCGCGCGGTCGATGTGGCCACCGGCGCCGCGCGCGACCTTGCGGCCGATGCGTGCGCGCTGGGCTATCGAACCAGTCGCTTCAAGGCCGACCCGCGGCGCGTGGTGCTCACGCAGGTCACGCTGCGCTTGCGGCCCGGCGGCGCGCCGACGGTGGCCTACGCCGATCTGGCCGACCGGTTGGGCCCGTCGCCCACGCTCACCGAGGTACGCGCCGCGGTCATCGAGGTGCGGCGCGGCAAGTCGATGGTGATCGACCCGACCGATGCCAATCATCGCAGCGCCGGCTCGTTTTTTCTCAACCCCGTGGTGCCATCAGATGCCATCGATGCCATCGCGAAGCGCGTCGCCGCGGCCGGCCATGACCCGGCGCGCATGCCACGCTGGCCGGCGGGCGATGATGCCATCAAGCTGTCGGCGGCCTGGCTTATCGAGCGGGCCGGTCTGCAACGGGGCCATGGCATCGGTCGCGTGGGGCTCTCGACGCGCCATACCCTGGCGCTGGTCAACCGCGGCGGCGCGCGCGCGGACGAGGTGATCGCGTTTGCCGCTGATGTGCGCGCCACCGTGCAGCGCGCCTTCGGGGTCACGCTGCACCCCGAGCCGGTGCTGGTGGGTTTTGACGCCCACTGGCCCGCGGTGCTCGACGCCGCCGCGCGCTGATTTGCCCGTCAGGGCGAAGGAATGTCGCAGAAGTCGGGGAAGCTCGGCGGCAGACCCTCATCGAGATAGGGCGACTCATACCCGCTGATGTCATACGGGTGGTCGAGCATGAACTCCCAGAAGAACTGAAACAGCGTCGTGCCCGGCACGGGCTCAACCGGCGGCACGCCATGCCCGGCGTCGTGCATGCAGGTGACCACAAAGTGTCCGTCGTCGAGCAGCGCGTCGCGCAGCCGCTGCGAGGCCTCGTGGAAGCTGAGCCCCAGCCAGTCGATGGGACCGCCCCAGACCACCAGCGCCGGGAACTTGCGCGGCTGCGGCACGTACTGCATCTCCCACGCGCCGAGCAACTCGCCGAGGCCGCCGCTGATGATCTCAAACGCGGCAAAATGGGCCGCGCGTTCGGTGGTGAGCATGTGGGTCAGCCAGAGACCGCCCGCGCTGACGCCGATGCCATACATGCGCTCGGGGTCGACGTTGTATTGCTGCGTCACGCAGGCGAGCATGTCATCGAAGAAGAGCATCTCCTGCTCTTCGCCCCAGACCTCGGCAAACGGCCATGTGAAGAGATACTGTCGGTCGCCCTGGTCATTGCGCAGCGCGTCGGGCAGCACCGCGATGAACTGGTAGTCGCGGGCGGCGGTCTCGAGGTCGCCTTCGCGGATGAACGACGAGCTGGTGGCGTTGAGCCAATGCCAGGCGAAGACGA
>JAGQJJ010000747.1 GCA_020430675.1 Myxococcales bacterium | reverse complement strand
GGCGTGGCGCAGCTCGGCGCCCGTCCGCTCGCCCCGCTCGTCGAGCCGGGCCGCGGCGAAGGTGCGCACCGCGAGCAGCAGCCGATGGCGCGCCCCGGCCCGCGCGACCAGCGATTTGTCGACCAGGACGCCCAGCAGACCGGTCCAGTTCGGCCCCAACACCGCCTCGGCCCCATCGCTGGGCAACCCACCGCGAAACACCGACAGCGCCGCCAGCGCCGCGCGCTCGGGCTCGATCAGCAGGTTCCACGACGACCGGATGGCCGCGTCGAGGCGCGAGGCCGGATCGAGCGTCGCCGGGTCGCGGGCCAGCGCCGCCGTCACCGCGTCTGCGTCGGCCTCGGCGAGCCGGCCGGCGGCCAGGTGCAGCATCAGCGGCAAGCGGTCGACCGCGCCGGCGAGCGCGACCAGCGCCGGATCGCCCGCCGCGCTCTGCGGGGCGAGCCGCGCGAGCAGGGCGCAGGCGTCGGCCAGCGGCAGCGGCGCGATGGCCAGCACGCGCTCGCCGGCCACGCCCAGCGCCTCACGCGAGGCCACCAGCACGCGCAGGTCGGGCGCGGCGGCCAGCCACCGCTGCACGCGCGGCGAGGCGCTCCAGACGAGCTGTTCGAAGTTGTCGAGCACCAAGAGCGCCGGACCCAGCGCGGCCAGGCGGGCTTGAAGGCGGCTCTCGGCCTGCGCCCGATCGGCCGGCACCTCGAGCCGCAGCGCTTCGCAGACCGCAGCGATCAGCGCCGGCTCATCGAGCGCATCGGTCAAATCGACGAACCACGCCCCGCCCAACGTCGCAAAGCCGCCCGCGTGCAGGTCGGCAAACGCCTGGGCGAGCCGGGTCTTGCCCACGCCCGCCGGGCCGACCAGCGTCAGCAGCCGCGCGTCGGTCAGGCCCGTCGACATCGCCAGCAGCTCGTCCTGCCGGCCGATGATCGGCGCCTCGCCAACCGAAAACGCGCCCGACGGCGGCGTGGGCACGAAGCGATAGCCCGCGCCGCGCTCGGTCAGCACCTGCTCCGGCGTCGCCGGTCGCAGCTCGATCTTGGCCCGCAGCCGCCGCACGGTCATGTCGAGCGTGCGCGTCACCGCCTGGGGCGAATAACCAAGCGCCGCGGCGAGCAGCGCCTCGCGGGGCACGACGAGGTCGGCCCGGGCGGCCAGGGTCGCCAGCACGGCCCGCTCATTGGGCGTCAGCTCGATCGCCTCGCCGGCACGATGCACGAGTCCGCGGTCCAGATCGGCGACGCCGCAGCGCAGCGGCAACAGCGCCGGAATCGTCGGTGAATCCCCCATCGCCGGCCATGACGCACCGCTCGCCGGGCCCGCGTCAAGGGGCAGACCCGCCCTCGCCGCGCGCGGCACTTCGGGTTGCGTGGACCCGACGCAATCGCCAAGATGGCCCCATGCGCGCTCTCTCTGCATCCGTCCTGCTCATCGCATCGACCGCCTGGGCCATGCCCCCGGCGCCGCGGGTCGTCTGCGATGTCTGGCCCGAGGCCGCGCCCTGCGCCGCTTCGGTGCCCGACTGCACGACGTGTCACACGTCGCCGCCCGCTCGCAACGTGTTCGGCCGCTCGGTCGAAGCGGTGCTTGCGCCCGCCGAGCCGCGGCCGCTGACGCCCGAGGCGTTCGAAGCGGCGCTGCCGGCGGCCCTCGACCTGGTCGCCGAAGACGACGCCGACGGCGACGGCGTGGCCAATCGCGACGAGATCATCGCCGGCACCTCGCCCGCCGACGCCGCCGACCTGCCCGGCGCGGTGCGGCCCTGCGCCGGCCCCAACGGCAACCCCGACTGGAACGTCTGCGGCTACGACGCCGCCTACGTCTGGCGCAAGCTGCACCTCGACGTCTGCGGCGAGTCGCCCAGCTACGAGGCGCTGCTCGCGTTCAAGGCGCTGCCCGAAGGCTCGACGCGCATGGCCGCGGTCGACGCCGCGCTCGATACCTGCCTCGACTCGGACTTCTGGCTCGGCCGCGACGGCGCGCTCTGGCAGCTCGCGCATCGCAAGATTCGGCCGCTGCAAGCCATCAAGCAGGGCCGCAACCGCGGGCCGGTGCCGCTGGCCGACTATGACCATGACTATGCCTTGTTCGCCTATACCCAGTCCGATGACCGCGACGCGCGGCTGGCGCTGACCGCCGACTTCCATGTCCGGTTCACCGAAGATCCGCCGCATTACGAGGCCGTGCCGACCTGGCCCGACGAGCGCCTTGAGACCACGCGGCGCGCCGGCATGATCACCACGCGCTGGTTCTTCACCATCAACACGATGTTCACCCCGGTGCCCCGCACCACCGCGGCGCAGGCCTATCGCGCCTATCTGGGGCTCGACATCGCGCGCAGCGAAGGGCTGGTGCCGCCCGCCGGGGCGCTGGTCGACTACGATGACAAGGGCGTCACCCACCCGACCTGCGCCGGATGCCATGAGACGCTCGATCCCTTGGCCTATCCCTTCAGCCGCTATGAAGGCATCCTCAGCGTGGCATCGGGCACCTATAACGGCCTTCGCATGCTGCGCTTCGGCACCGAAGAGGGGCGCCGCGTGCGCGAGGTGCCCGAGGCCGGCGCGCTGTTCGGCGAGCCGGTGGACGACCTGATCGAATGGGCCCGCAAGGCGGCCGACAGCGATGCCTTCGCCCAGGCGACGGTGCGCGATTACTGGCGGCTGCTGATCGGCCACGACCCGACGCCGGCCGAGCGCCGCGAGTTCGACGCCCTGTGGCGCGACTTCCGCGAGGTGCATGGCTGGCGGGTCGAATACATGCTGCACGACCTGGTGCGAACGGAGGCCTACGGTGCGCCGTGATGCCTTGTTGCGCGGTGTCTTCGCGCTGCTGATCGCCGCCGCGGCCTGGGCCTGTGACGATGGCACCTCGGCCAGCGGGCCCGACGCGGCCGGCGCGGGCGGCATGGGCGGCGGTGCGGGCGGCATGGGCGGCGGCGCGG
>JAGQJJ010000074.1 GCA_020430675.1 Myxococcales bacterium | reverse complement strand
AGGTCGCCCTCGGCGTATTTATGCCATCCCGCCCAGTCATAGACGATGCTGGTGCGATCGCCGAGCATCGAGTCGACCGCGTGGCCCACCTCGTGGCGGGTGGTGGTGTCGAACTTCTTGACGCGCTCGTTCCAGCGGTCGGCCGGGTCGGCTTCGGTCGAGGTCTCGCTGTATTGCTCCCACTCATAGGTCAGGTCGGCGCCGATATTGACCTGGTTGGCGCCCGGGTCATAGGTGCCGCCGCCGCTGTGATGGCGGTGGAACTCGACCAGGCGTGGGTTGTTGGCGACCTGGTTGATCGGCAGCGCGGCGAGGCGGTCGTAGAGGCGCGTCAGGTCGCCGCGCTCGGTCTCGGTCCAGTCGCCAGACAGCGAGACGTCGAAGCGAATGCTGAACAGCTTCTTCTCGCAGTTGGCGTGCACGCACTCATGGAAGATGGTGTCGACCTGACCGCGCGCGGCGGGGGTGAGGCCGGTGCCGCGGGGCAGGTCGTCGAACGCGGTGAGATGGCCGTTGGCGTCCATGACCGCGATGGCCAGCGCGACGACGCCCGAGCCGGCGATGGTGCGCAGCAGATCGAACGAGGTGACGGTGGCCACGAACCAGGGCCAGAAGGTGGGATAGGCCATGGCAACCGCCGGCGCCTCGGCGAGATGCGAGAGCGTCTGCAGCGGGCAGGCCCGGGTGACCGTGCGCACCGTGGTCACCGCGGTGGCATCGGCGAGCAGCGCGATCTGCTGGCCGAGGTCGGCGCGGTTGATGAGCATCTGGACCTGGGCCGGCGGGGGCTCGCCGCCGGCGGCCGCGGTGACCCAGCGAATCTGCTCGGGCAGGCTGAAGCCCAGGCTCAAGACATAGCGCGACATCTCTTCGGCGTTGAAGCAGCTCACCGCCTTCTGCATCCAGGTGTCGGTGCGCAGGGTGGCTTTCTGGCCGTCTTCGAGCTGGTTGGCCAGACGCAGCACTTGGTCTTCGTCGGTGTTGATCAGCGCGTCGAGCTCGGATTTCAGCTCGGTGAAGGCATCGCCAGCGGCCATCACATCGGTGGTGTCACCGGTGAGCGCGTCGATGCGTTGTTGCGTGTCGGCGTTGGTCGTCACCGCGCGCAGCCTTGAGAGCTGGGCACGCTCGTCGGGCAGCAAGGCCATGCCACCGCGCACGCTGCCGAGCCAGCCCCAGCCATCATTGGCGTCGAGCGCGGGCGCGATGCGGGCGGCGGTGGCATCGTCGGTGGCAAAGATACGCAGCAGATCGCTCGACGCCGAGCCTTCGAAGAGCCATTGCCGGAACTCGGCGCGGCGCAAGGCATCGGCGGGCAACGAAGTGGCAAAGCCGAAGACGTTGAGCGCCTGCGCGCCCTGGAAGAGACCCTTGATGTCATCGATGAGGGACTCCCAACCGATGATCTCGAGCTTCTGCTGCTGGGTCGAGGCGTTGATGATCGACTGGACGCGCGGCGCGTTGTCCGAGTCATCGGACAACAGGAACTTGATCTGCCATTTGGGCGTCAGCCGCAGCGCCACGCAGGCCTGGTAGTACTGGGCGTCGCTGAGCTTGTCCTGCAGCTTGTCGACGCGGGCTTCATCGCGCACGACGGTCTGGTTCTCGGGGTGCACCAACGCGCCGCAGGCGCTGAGGATGTCTGCGGGCGAGCCGCTGCCGTCGAGCAGCTCGTCGAGGCGGGCGAGCGGGCCCTGCGCGGCCGAGGCGGGCGGCGCGACGGGGGTCGAGACGTCGCCGGTGGTCACGCCATCGCCGAGGAACTGGCCGACCTTGGTGTCGATCGCCGCGTTGTTGCAGGCGAGCGCCAGCGCGCGCAGGCGGCGGATCTCGTAGTCATGGCGCTGGCCGTTTGGCGGCAGGCGGTCGATCCAGGCGGTGATGGTCGCCGGATGCGCGTCGGCGTAGGCACCAAACGCGCCGACCGCGTCGTCGCCGGTCAGCTCAAGCAGGGCATCGGCCGGGGGCAGCAGCGCGATCAGCCGACCGGCATAGCCTTCGGTGGCAAAGAACTGGCGCTCTTCGCCGGGCTGCACGGCATAGACCTGGCGCGGGTGCAACGGGCCGCTGACCCGGCTGATATAGGCGGCGGCGGTGGCGTCGCTGGCGGCGGCGACGCGGTCGGCCACCGAGGCGCCGGCGAGCGCGGCCATGATGGGACCCGGCGTGGCGACCCCGGCCGCGTCGAGCCCGGCGGCGACCTGGGCCGGCGTCGAACCGAGCCGCATCAGCCCTTGAGCGAGGTTCTCGCCGGTCAGCCGGGCGCGCACGCGGTCGAGCAGCGTCGTTCGCACCACCGTCTGGCCGGGCGCGTCGAGCGTGCCGATGAGCTGCAGAATCTCCATCTCGGTGCCATCGGTGCCGCCGAGATAGGCGCGAAGCTGGGTCAGCGCTTCGGCGGGTGTGGCCGCGAGCGGCGCCGCGGCGATCTTGGCCTGAAGCGCGGTGCGCGCGGGCGAGCCGGCGGCGGCGCCGGCCGAGAGCGTCTGCACGCTGCTCATCTGATCGGGCGTGAGGCCGGCGCCGTTGGGCAGGTTGGCGAGCCAGCCCCAGCCGCCGGCGGCGTCGATGGCGGCGATGACCGCCGCCGCGCCCGCCGCCGAGTGGGCCGCGGCGCGCAGCAAGGCATCGGCCGACGACGACGAGACCACCCATTGCATCGCGGTCGGCGAAGCGACCACCTCGGCCGACAGGCCCCGCGCTTCGCTCGGCAGGATGCCCAGCGCGCCGGCGCCGCCCGCGGGCGCGAGCCAGGGGCGCAGGGTGGCGTCTTCGGCGACCTTGACCCGCCCGGCGGCGCTGGCCATGCCCAGGTACCGGTGCGCGGTCTCGACGCCGGCCCCGGCGCGGCGCAGCAGGTTGCTGCGATTCTGGCACGAGGCGTCGCCCCAGGCCGGCGGGTCGCTCCACAAGAGCACCATCGCCCGCGCCATCTGCGCGCCGTCGAACTTGGCGACCATCTTGTCGGTGACCGTGGTGTCACCCAGGATGTCGCGCACGTCGGCCCGCGACTGCTGCTGCATCAGCGCCAGGGTCTCGGCGGCGTTGAACGGGCTCTCGTCGAGCTTGGCGGTGACCGCCGCTTTGTCGCGGGCGACGCCGCCGCCCGACTCGCGCACGGTGAACGACCGCCCGGCGAGCAGCGCCTCGGCGCCGGCCTCGGCCTCGACCTCGACCGCACCGCCGGCTTCGCTCAGCGCATCGGTGGCGACCCCGGTGGCCCCGCCGCGTTGGTTCTGCACGGTGTGCACCACCTCGTGGGCCAGCGTGCGCCTGCCGCCGGGCGTCGACGGGTCGAGCGCGCCGGCCGAGCCGATGATGTCCTGCCCGCGGGCCAGGGCGCGCGCGCCCATCGAAGCGGCGGCGAGGCCCTGCGGCGGACCCGAATGCACGCGCACGCCGGCCAACGAGGCGCCGAGGCCGGCTTCGAGTGGACCGCGCACCGCGGCGGGCAACGGGGCGCCGCCGCCCAATGCCGACAGCTCGGCGGCCTGGGCGCTCGCCGGGTCATCGCCGCCCGCCGCCGCGGCTTCGCTCAGACCGCCGCCCAAGAGCTCGCTGCTCTGGGCCTCGGCAGCGGCGCGGCTGGCCGGCGCCTCTTCACGCTGCGGTTCAGCCACGCCCGCCGGCTGCGGGGCCGCGCGCTGGTCCTGCTCTTTGTCGGCCATGCCCCCGAGTCCTCCCGCGCCGCGCGGCGCGCTACCAGGGCGTCCCGCCCCCGTCGAGCCAACGCCGCCACGCCGCGGCGTCCTTGCCGAATGACTGATTGGTCAATATTGTGAGCGAGGCTGCCGCTTCGTCGGCGCCGGCGGGGCGCTCGACGCGGGCCACCAGCATGCGCACGAGGTTCATGTCCTTGGCGGCGCGCAGCACGTCGACGGCGGCCAGGCGCCGGTCCTCGCCGGCGTGCGTCGCCCAGGTCATCAACTCCAACGCGGCGCCTTCATTGTCGGCCGTGGCGCGCAGGCCCTTGACCGCGGCGGCGACCGCGGTGGCGCGCGCCTCGCCCGACAGGCCGCGAATGTCATCGAGAAGGTCGCTGAACGCGGCCCCCTGCTCTTGGGCCAGGCGGGTCATATTGCCGGTCATGGGCTCTCCGGGGGCGGGCGCGGGCGCTGCGGGCGTGGGCGCGGCGGGCGCCGGTGTGGGTTCGGGCGGCGCGCTCGACGCGCTGCAGGCGGGGGCCACGGTCAACGCCATGACCAGGAGCGCGCGAAGGCCAGACCGGTGATCAAGCAAGACGCACCTCCGCACCGCCGGCTTTGACCGGCCCTTTGATCATCAGACGCGGCGCAGCGGTCCAGGGCCGCGCCAGGGCGGCGGCAAAATGCACGTCGTAGCCGCCGCAGGGCACCGCAAAAAAAGCGGGCAGCTCGTGTTCGAGGCGCTCGGCCTCGACCTCGGCCTCGGCGTAGGCGCCCAGCGAGAGCGAAACCGCCAAGGGCACCGCCGTCGGCGCGCCGGGCGTGTCGATGGCAAACCGCAACACAAACGCGGCGCGGTCGACCTCGACGAGCCGCACGCGCCGACCGGGCGAGAGGGTGGGACCGGCGCGCCACAGTGACAGCTTGAGCGTCTCGATCAGCCGATCGTCGAGGCGCGCTTCAAACGCGCGCAGCCGCTCGGCGAGCGCGTCGACGCCAAACACGGTGCGCACCCTGAAAGCGGCCGCAGCCGCGCGCACTTCCGGCACCGCGGCTTGTGTGACATGCGCGTCGAAGAGGCGCGCGGTCAGCTCGGCCCAGCGCCGCCAGGCGCCCACCTCGGCGGGCGGCGCAACCACGATCCACTCGCGGCGGGCAAAGTCGGCGTAGATGAACTCGGCGTCGATGGTGCCCGCGCGCCCGCAGCCGGGGCATACGGCGCGATGCAACGCGCCCGCGAGCACCTGTTCGCGCACCGCGGGCGCCGCGTCAACGTGCACGCCATCGGCCAACGAGGCGGCGAAGCGCGCACCGCACGGGCACTCGATCCAATGGACGCGCCACGTCGACATGCGTCGAAAAGAGCACAGCGCCGCGCACCGTTCAAGCGCCGCCGATGTCTCGCCATGTGTGGCATGCAGGTCTCGCAATTCGGGCCGACCGCCCACGCAGGCCGCGGGGCGTCGACGTCACAGCTTTGGCACGCGGTTTGTACTGAGGGCCAGCGCCGCATCGACCGAGGAGTCCCCATGCGCGCTGCACTGCTCGTTGCCGTCTTGGCCCTGCTGGGCGTCTTTGCCGTCGGTTGTGGCGATCTGACCGATGAGGCGCTGGCCGAAGCCGCGCCGCCCATCGACTGCGCCGCCGTGGACTGCGCGCCGAAGCTCGGGTCATCCCACTTTGCCGGCGAGCCGGGCGCCGGGCTGCGCTTTCTGCCCTACCCCGCCACGCGGCAGGATCCACGCCGGGATCTGGGCCCGGTGCTGATCGACATCCTCGATCACCTGCCGCCCTCGTATGGCAGCACCTACTACGATGAGGATCCCATCACCCACGGGCATGAGACCTCGCATGGCATCCACTCCGACGTGCGCAACAACCACAATGACACTGGCCGGCGGGCCAATGGCTTCTACGTGCTCGACGGGCGCGCGGTGGTCATCCCCGAGCCGGGCATTCGCAAGTCGCATGTGGCGCCGTTCGTGCCGCAGAGCCTGCGCGGCTCGCGTTACACGCTGTATATCAGCGGCAGCCCGTCATGGGATGACACCCCGCTCTATGTCTTCGATGAGTGGAACGCCTATGTGAACGGCGGCGCGGTGGGCGTTGACATGGTGCAGCGCGGGCGATGGCATCGCGGCTGGCGCGATGGCGTCGCGGGCGGCATCGAGTTCACCATCTATGCCCTGGCGGTGGCCATGGCGGTCGAGCAGAACGACGCGGCGTATTTTGGCCGCGAGACGCAGTTCAAGGAGTTCCTCGCCTTCAATACCAAGCGCGCGATGACCATCTTCCGCGCCGGGCGCGACATGGAGCCCTTCCGCTACGACGCGCAGGAGACGCTGTACAACAACCTGCGCAGTTCGGCCGACGCCGAGGCCATGCGCGCGTTTGCGCGGCGGCTCTTCGGCGAGGCGTGGGCCAACGCGGTGCTGTTTGGCGATGGCCTGATGCCCGATGACCTGCAGCCGCCCGCCGAGCCCGATCCGGGGGCGGGCGGACCGGCCGACACCGATGGCGATGGCATCGCCGACGCCGACGACCAATGCAGCGCCTCGCCCGCCGGGCGGCCGGTGTGGACGTTCGGCGAGTGGAAGGGCTGCGCGTCGGGGCAGTTCAAGGACGCCGGGCTGGCCGGCGGCGGGCCGGACGCGGACGGCGACGGCGTGCCCGACGCGGTCGACAAATGCAGCGGCACGGCCGCCGGCAAGGTGGTCTGGCGCCAGGGCGACTGGCTCGGCTGCGCCGGCGGCCAGTTCCGCGATGCGGATCGCTGAGCGCTGGTGACTGGAGACTCCAGTGACCCGCGAGCGAGACCCGCGCGACACACCCCGGACGGGGTCGGATCTCAACGCGACATCGATCGAATCGCGGCGCGACGCGCCGTTTCTCAGCGCGCTGCGTCGCCGATGTGACCTCAATGGCCCGCCGCAGGGGTGGATCGCGTTGGCCCACCTCTTGCTCAATCAAGCGTCGTCGAGCCGGACCGGAGGGGATGGCATGAACGCGCGATGGCATCGATTGGGTTTGGTCGCATTGCTGGCGGTGGGCGGTTGCGCGCCCGAGGTCTACTTCGAGCCCGAGTCGGCCGACGCCGAGTTGCCGCCGGCGCCTCTGTCCGGCGTCGAAGAGGGCGAACCGTCGCCGCAGCCGGCCGAGTTCGACCAGGGGCCGCCGGCCGAGCCGCCTTCGATGGCGCCGCCTTCGATGGCGCCGCCGGCTGATCCCAATCCGCCGGCCGACCCGGATCCACCCGCCGACCCCGACCCGCCCGCCGACCCTGAGCCGGTCGAGCCCGATCCACCCGCGCCGCCGCCCGCGCCGCCGCCGCCGCCCGATTTTGACCTCGACTTCGCCTGCGGCGTGCATGAGGACGTCGATTGCAGCCGGCCGAATGACAACAGCCTGGGCGATTGCATCGAAGCCTGCGAAGACATGGCCGATTGCCTGCACGATCAGTGCGAGCCCGACATCGCGGCCAACTTCGACCGCGACGCCGTCGACCTCTGCGTGCTGGCCTGCCGCCGCGGTGACGACTTCGGCGATCCCGATGACATCGATGATTTGCGCTGCCGCCGCGAGATGATGCCAGGACTTTGCGCGAGCATTCCGGGGCTGGCCGGCTGGTGTGGCTGCCCGGGCGCGCCGGTGGCGCCCGATCCCGACCCGCCGCCCGCGCCCGATCCCGACCCGCCGCCACCGAACGATCCCGATCCGCCGCCGGCGCCCGATCCCGACCCGCCGCCCGCGGTCGACTGCAACCGGGCCTGCCAGCAGGTGCTGACCTGCCTGGCCGACATCTGCGATGCCGGCACGCTCAACGTGTTCGGCGGGCAGATCACCGGCACCTGCATGGAGACGTGCCAGGGCGACCCCGCCCGCTTCGCCAACCGCGCCAACGTGGCCTGCGGCGACATCAACGCCGAGGTCTGCGGCGAGGAGCCGGCGCTGGGCATCGTGTGTCGGTGCCCGTGAACCGCCGATGGCCGTTCCTCGCGGCCTTGGCGCTTGCGCAAGAAGTGCGCGAGCGCATCTGCTGCGCGGCGCGATCCCGCACCATCTCCGGCCTTGCTCGCTCTCGGCCTGCTCGCGATACCACCAGTAGCGCTCCGCGCCCTCAAGCTGCGCGAGGCCAGATCTGGCGTGGTCTCCCGCCGCTCGCGACGATCTCTCACGCACTTCTTGCGCTCGGTTGCGGCGATCCGCCCATCGAGCCGGGCAGCGATCTGCCCGATGAAGCCCCGCCCGCGGTGCTGGCGGCGCCCGCGCCCGAGATGGCGCCGCCGGCCCTGCCCGATGGGCCGGCCGAGTTGGAAGCCGAAGACGATCTGACCGGCCGCTTCACCATCGAAGGCACGCTGCAAAACCCGCTGGGCGGCGCGATCGAGGTGCATTTCATCGGCGTGGCCACGCAGGCGGGCGCGCTGACCGAAGGCACGGCGACCTTGGCGCTGGAGCTGCGCGACCCGAGCACGCCCGACACGGCGGGGCCCGGGTTTCCGGCGCCGGTGCCCATCGATGGCGAGGGCGCCTTCATCGGCACGGTGCCCGACATGGTCGTGCCGACGCATTTCTCCGACCTGTTGCGCGCGCCGGCCAACGCGACCATCGCGCTCGACGGGCGGGTGCAGAGCGTCGATTGCTTCGCCGGTCGGGTCGACCTGGCGTTGCTCGACGCGCAGGTGACGGTGACCGACACGCCGATCAGCCTGAGCCTGGAGGGCCAGTTCTTCGCCACCCGCGAGGGCGCGACGTGCCCCTGGTGAGGATCGTCCTGGCTTCGCTGATCGCGCTGCTGCCGACGAGCGCGGGCGCGGGCGGATTTCTGGTCTCGAAGATCGGCGGCGACAGCGCGGGGCCGGCCGCAGCCACGCCCGCAGCGATCTTCTGGAACCCCGGCGCGTTGGGCCTGCTCGACGGCACGCACCTCTATTTCGATGCCAATCTATTCTATCGCGACGCCCGCTACGTGCGGGCCAGCGGCGGGCGCTACGGCGGCCAGGCGCATCAATCGGGCGTCGACGCGCAGCCGACGCTGGCCGCGGTGAGCGATCTGGGGCTGCGCGACTGGACGTTTGGCGTGGGCGTCTACGCGCCCTTCGGCTCGGGCTCGGTCTGGGACGACCCGCACGGACCGCAGCGGTATCACGGCATCTATGGCGGCATCCGCGGGATCTACGTCACGCCGACCGCGGTGTGGACGCCCATCGCGGGCCTGCATCTCGGGCTGGGGCTGAGCTATGTGCGGGCCAGCGTGACGTCGTATCGGGCGCTCGACCTGGGCGCCGAGATCGCCGGGCGCACCGGCGGCGACGTGCCGCTTGAACAGCCGGGCAATGAAGGGCGCGCGCTGCTCGATTTCGCCGGCAACGCCTTCGCTTGGACCGCGGGCCTCGCTTGGCAGCGCGATGACTGGACGTTGGGGGTCTCGTACAGCTCATCGGTCGACATCGACCTGCCGGGCACGCTGTCGATCTATGTGCCGCGCAACGACTTTTTCATGGGGCTGACCGGCGGCGACGTCTCGACGCCGGCCACGTTCGCCGCGACGTGGCCCAGCGCGCTGCGCCTGGGCGCCATGTGGCAGGTGGCGCCGCGCTGGACGCTGAGCGCGTCGAGCGAGATCGTGTCGTGGAGCCAGTACGACGACGTGCGCATCGACGCGAAGCGCGAAGTGCCGGGGCTGGGCGACGTCGATCAGGTGAAGATGATGGGCTACGCCGACACCTTCGGCCTGCGCCTCGGCGTGCGCTGGCAGTGGAGGCCGACGCTGGCGTTTTTTGGCGGCCTGGGCGGCGAGACCAGCGCCGTGCCCGAGTCGCACCTCGACCCGAGCCTCTTCGACGCGCCCAAAGGCGGCGCCGCGCTCGGCTTCTCGTGGGCGCTGGCCGAGCATGTGACCTGGACCAGCAGCTACAACCACCTCGCCTACCTGCCGGTGACGGTGCGCCACAGCGAGATGTCGCCCGATCCGGCCGGCGTGCACAGCCAGCAGGTGGGCATCCTCAACGCCAACGTGAACGTGCATTTCTGAACCGGGGCCAAAGGCCATTCGGGGTGGACATGGGCGGCGTGACGGCGTAAATACGCGGCCATGGCTGTCTCAGACGATATGTGGAAGAAGGTCGGCGAGCATCTGCCTGGGGCTGAAAAGGCCCTGCGGTTCGCCGTGGAGCATGACGCGGCCCACGCCGCGGGCGCCGAGCAGGTGGCTGCGGGGCCCGATGGCTTCGGTCAGGCGCTGCTCGATGCGCTCAACGTGGCGTTTGTCGAGGGCGACGCCACGGTGCGGGTCTCGGCGGGGTCGGGCATCATCAAGGTGCTCGATCGCATGGATCTGCACGGGCTGTCGCTCGAATTCCCCAAGTCGCTCATCGCGGCGCTCGGCGAGTTGCAGTACGGCGCCGAGACGCCCGAGGTCGAGAAGAAGGCCTGGGGCGCCATGCGCCGGGTGCGCAAGCTTCAGCTCGATCTCTGATCGGCCCTGATCGGCTCTGATCAGCCCTGACCGGCGCGCCAGCGCCGCACGGCGAGGCAAGGTTCGCTGGCGGCAAAGAGCAGCAGGTCGCGCGCAAGGTCGTGATCGCCGAAGAACCGCGCCAGCTCGGCGGCGTCGAGCGCGCCGCGCGGGCGGTCGTCGAAATCCAGACTCCGCAGCATCTCCATCGCGCCGCCGAAACCATCGGCGAGGCTGAGCGCAAGGCGGGCGGTGTGCGCGTCAAGCGCGCCGCGCAGCGCGGCGATGGAGCGGCGGGCGGTGTCTTCGGCGGCAGCGACGGCCAGCGGCGTGCACCGTTCGCGCAGCGAATCGGTGAGATGGGGCGTGAGCCGGGCGGTGGCCTCGTCGACCCACTCCTTGAGGTTGCCCGAGAGGTCGTAGATCCCGTCGACCTCGCAGGTCTGCAGCGCGCCGCCGGTCAGCGGCCCGTCCTGCAGGCCGGGCGTGACCGGGTCGACGTCGTTCTCGCC
>JAGQJJ010000746.1 GCA_020430675.1 Myxococcales bacterium | reverse complement strand
CGGCCAGTCCGACTCGGTGTGTTTCACCCAGCAGAGCGGTGACTATGCCATCGGCACCGACACGGGCCGCTGGTACCTCTTCATGGGCGCCAACTGCACCGGCGAAGGCTATCTGCTCGGCACCGTCGACGTGCCCCTCGACCCCCGCACCACCGACGAGGTGAGCTGCGCGCCCGGCGGCATCACCCTCTTCGGCCTCAACAGCGACTTCATCGGCGCTGGTGGCGACTACGTCGAGAGCCCGGTGCACGGCGCCAGCAGCGCGCAGTGCTGGAACAAGGCCGATGGCAGCAACACCTCGGTCGGCGTGTTCTACGGCTACTGGATGGCCGTCGTCGGCCGCGACTGCCCCATGCCCGCCGCCCCGTCCGACACGCTGATGCTGGGCCAGGCCCAGAGCTGCGACCCCACCGAGACGCTCAACGCCGACGTCTACCTGCCCTGAGCGCGCCGCGCAGCGCCGGGTTGCCAGCGACGTCGGCGACCTCTCAATCGGGTCACTTTTGCCGCTCGACCCGGTTTGCCCCCCTTCGTCGCCGCCGCCATCGTGCGTCAGGTTGGTGGCCCACCACCCCAGCGCCCCCGCCTTCGCGCGTCGAACCGCTGCCCCACCACCCCATCGCCGCCGACTTCGTGCGTCGACCCGGTGCGCCACCCCGTCCTTCGGTGTCGCCTTCGGTCACCGGGTCGGTGGCCGACCCGGTCATCGCCGCCCCCTTCGCGCGCCGACTTGGTGGCCGACCACCCCGGCGCCCTCCGCTTCGCGCGCCCACTCGGTGCCTGAGCAGACCATCGCCCTCACCTTCGCGCGTCAGGTCGGTGCCCGCGTGCATCGGCTGCGCGGGAATCGGCGTCGATCCGGGTCGGGGGCGGGTTGGCGGCCGGCGCAACGCCGTGAAACCGGGTCGCGACCTGTCCGGCGCCGTCGCGACCCCGCGCGATCCACCCCTGCACCTCAACGAAGGGTGCACCTTTGCCGCGCAGACCACTCCGACCCTGCTCGAAGGCGCCGCCTTTAACGCGCAGGACGCCCCGGGCGTGGCTGCCACATCATAGGTGGGGCCATCGGTCTCCACCGGGATCACCCCGCGGCGCAAAGCTTCGCCCGACCGGGCGGTGGCCCATCGGACCAGCGCGCGTTCATTCGCGCGATCGGGCACTCCGGGGCGTGCTGCACTTCAAAACTCCAACGTGCAGGCCGCACCCGAAGCCCATCGCTCGCCAAAACAACGCGCTCGGCGCCGTGCCCGAGCCCGCTGCGCGTCAAAGCCGCGCGCGACAGGGTGATGCCGGGGTGGATCAACGCGCATTTCAACGCCCGGCGGGTCGATACCGCACCGACCCACCGAGTGAAGCTGCGCCCGACGGGGTGGTGCCGCACCCACCTGCGCGGCATACGGACATCCAGCGAGCCGATGCCGCACCACGTTGCGCGCCAAAGCGGCCCCGATGAGGGCGCTCGGCACCATGCTGCGCGTTAAGGCCCGGCCCTTCGGGGTGAGGCGCCCGCGTTCTCCACGCCAAAACGACGCGCAGAACGCCGATCACACCCGCGCGGACCGGCCGGCGCTGGGGTGGATCGACCCCTGTCCCTTGGGGCCGGCCCGATTCGCCGACCGAATGCACGGTCAGGTTCCATCGGCAAGGTCGCCGTCCGAGCCGGCCTCGCGAGCGACCGGCGCGTCTGGGACCGAGTCGGCGGCACTGTCAGGCGACACCCAGAATTGACCCCCTGGCGACACCAAACACTGGCCCCTCTCGGTCAGACCCCGGCCCAGTGCCGGGGAGGCTCAGTGTTCGGTCGCCTCGACCGCCGGGGCTGCGTTGCCGGCGGTGCGGCTCGCATCCGCAGGGGTCTGCTTCAGCGGCCATCGACTGCAATTTTGCGTGTCTCAGGCGGCATCGTGTTCAGATCGTCCAACATCTGGACGATCTGGACGCTTCTGGCGGCGGGCGAAGCGGACAACAGCCTGAAACGAAAGGACATCCTCGATTGGCACGCGAGGCGCATAGCAAGGTTGGCTTGCTTTGGAGACACCATGCCCTTCCTTCCGCGCTGCCTGCCTTCCGATGCCGACCGCACGTGGGTCGACGTGACGCTCCGCACCGTTGACGCGCGCTTCCTTCTGGTGCCCGGCCGGGCGTTCAACGACCTGGCGATCGGCCTGTTGGCGGTTGTCAGTCAGCGGTACGCGGTCGACGTCGGGTGCGTGCACATCGCGTCGAACCATCTCCACCTGCTCGTGCAGACGCCCGACGTCAACACCTTGGGTGCCTTTCTGCGCGACCTCGACAGCGGCATCGCGCGCCTCGCGCGCCGACTGCACGGCGGGGAGGGTCACGTATTCGCGCGGCGACCGACCGTCATCCCCGTGCTCGACGACAGCGCGCTCGCCGGGCGCTACCGGTACTACTTTGAGCAGGCGACCAAAGACAATCTGGCCGCCAGACCCAGGGACTGGCCAGGCGTGCACTGCGTCGGGGCGCTCTGTCGAGGCGAGCCGCTGCGCGGAAAGCGGGTCGACCGAGCCTTGCTGCGCTCCCGTGCGCGTGCCGTGTCGCGGTCGGTCGACGAGGCAGGCTGCACGCGATGGCTTGAGCTCAAGCTGACGCTCCCTCCTTTCCTTGACGGCCAGTCCATCGAGGCACAACGCGGGTGGTTCAGTCGCATCGAAGCGGACATCGAAGAAGAGGCGCAGGCGCGGCAGAAGCGCGAACGTGTCTCGCCGCCGACCGCCGCTGCGCTGTGCGCCGTCGATCCCTTCGCTCGCCCGCGTGCACCCAAACGAAGCCCGGCGCCCCGGGCGCTGACCACCGTCAGATCCCGGCGACATTTCCACCGCGTCCACCGAAGGGGTCGATACCACCCCGAGCGCGGCGCGAAGTGCGGCGGCAAACACAGCGGCGTCAGCGGGGCGGTCGGCCGGCTCGAAGGCGAGTGC
>JAGQJJ010000745.1 GCA_020430675.1 Myxococcales bacterium | reverse complement strand
CCTCGATCGTTGTCTGGGCGGCGGCGTCGTCGATCCGGGCATTCCGCCCGATGAACCCCCGCCGCCGCGTTGAGCGCGCGCGCGGCGACACGGCGCGGGCGCCTCGCCTTCTGCGCCCTGGCCCTCGGCCTTGGCGCCTGCGGGGGCCCGCCCTCGTTCGGCTCGCTGGCGGAGTGCCGCGCCCGGCACGCGCCGTCGCCAGATGATGGCCTGCCCGGCTGCATCAAGACCGACGCCGGCGTCATGCCCATCGAGCCGACCTATATCGCCGGCGTCGTTCAATGCGAGCTCGCTGGTCTGACCGACGCCGGGGCGGCGCTCGAAGCGCAGGCGGTGGCCGCGCGCACCTATCTGGCCGGCCACCTCGAGCGCAAGGGCGACGACGCGCGCGTCCGCACCTCTCCGCGCTTTCAATGCTGGAAGAACCCCACCCACGCGCGCAGTCTGGACGCTGCGCAGCAAACCGCCGGTGTCGTGCTTCGATACGACGGGGCCCTGATCGGCGCCAACTATGTCGCTGGCGCCCGCTCTCTCACCATCGATTGCCTGCCCAAATCGCCGTCGGTGAACGGCTACGACTACCCCACCTGGGCGGCGATGCGGCGCGTCTACCAGCAGCACCGCCGTGCCGGCAAGCGCATCCCGTTCGGCGGCGTGAGCTGGACCGAGGTGGTCGTCACCCGCAATGAGGGCCGCCGCGGCGCCGACGTGGCGCCCACGCCGATGGCCGGGCGCGTCGCGAGCAACCGCGGCGCCTTCGGACAACACGCTGCGGTTTGCCTTGCCGAGAACCTGGGCTACGAGACCGCCGACATCCTGCGGTTTTTCTACGGCGACGACATCGAGTTCTCCCGCCCCCTGGCGCCGGTCGATCCTGAGGGAGAGGGTGTCGCTTCTATTTCAAACACTGTTGCGACGGAATAGAACGGCACCGGCCAATCGTTCGGTGCGGCGCACCGCCCAAGGTTGGCACGCCCTTCGCTAATACCGGAATGCCGTCGGAATGCAGTCGGCATGCAGCAGCGACTCGGGGCCGGCGACCTCGAATCCGCAGCACCCGAATCCCCAGACGATTGCGTGAACCTCGCCGGAAGGAGACGACATGGAAGATCTGTTCTGGCTTCGCCCCCTGCTCGGTGGCGCGCTGATCGGCCTCGCGGCGGCGGCGCTCATGTTCTTCCACGGTCGCATCGCTGGCATCAGCGGCATCGTCGGCGGCGCGCTGGCCGGCAATCGCGGCGACCTCTCCTGGCGGCTGCTCTTTGCCCTGGGCCTGGTCGCCGGCGGCGTCCTGATGCTCGCGCTTGACCCGGCCAGCTTCGCGGTGACGCTCAAACGCCCCGCCTGGGCCATCGTCGCCGCCGGCCTGCTCGTCGGGTTCGGCACGCGCCTCGGCAGCGGCTGCACCAGCGGGCATGGGGTCTGCGGCATCGGCCGCTTCTCGCCGCGGTCCATCGTCGCCACGGTCACCTTCGTGGCCAGCGGCGCGATCACCGTCTTTGTCAGTCGCTTCATCTTCGGAGGTGCGTGATGCTCGCGGGTCTGCTCTACTTCGCCGTCGGCATGCTGTTCTCGGTGGGCGTGGTCATCGGCGGCATGGCCATGCCGCAGAAGGTGGTCGGTTTCCTCGACTTCTTCGGCGACTGGCAGATGGATCTGATGTTCGTGATGGGCGGCGCGGTGCTGGTCTTCATGGCCCTCTTCCGCCTCATCATGCGCCGGCGTGGCCCGGTCTTCGGTGAGCGCTTTCAGGTGCCCACGCGCCGTGACCTGAACCCGCGCCTCATCGTCGGCGCGGCGACGTTCGGTGCGGGCTGGGGTCTCGCCGGCTACTGCCCGGGCCCCGCGCTGGCCTCGCTGCCGACGCTGGCGCCCGAGGCGGCGATGTTTGTCGGCGCCATGTTCGCGGGAATGCTGCTGTATCGCGTGTTCGAGACGTTCGAGGCCCGGGCGGCGCGTCCGCGGCTGGCCCCTTCCCAGGTCGCGCAGGGCTCGGTGGTCGTCTGAAGCCAGGAGGGAGAGAGATGCAGATCCAGTCGTTCTTCGACACCCGCACCTACACCATGACCTACGTCGTCTTCGACCCGAAGACGCACGATGCGGTCGTGATCGATCCGGTCCTGGACTACGAGCCGGTGGGCTCGAAGGTGTTCACCGAGTCGGTGGAGAACGTCGTCCGCTTCATCGAAGACAAGGGTCTCAAGCTGCACGCCATCCTCGAGACGCACGCTCACGCCGACCATCTGTCGGGTTCGCAGGTGCTCAAGCGGCACTTCCCCGGCGCGCAGCTGGTCATCGGGCGGCGCATCACCGAGGTGCAGCGGCTGTTCAAGCGCGTCTTCGACCTGCCCGAAGACTTCCCAACCGATGGGCGGCAGTTCGACCACCTGCTCGATGACGGCGAAATCTACCAGGCCGGCACGGTGGCCGTGCGCACGGTCTACACGCCGGGCCATACGCCCGCCTGCGCCAGCTATCTGATCGACGACGCGCTCTTCACCGGCGACGCCTTGTTCATGCCCGACCAGGGCACCGGACGCTGCGATTTTCCCGGCGGCAGCGCGACCGACCTGTATCGCTCGATCACCGAGCGGATCTACGACCTGCCCGACGAGACGCGCATCTTCGTGGGCCATGACTACCAGCCCGGCGGGCGCGCCGTGGCCTTCGAGAGCACGGTCGCCGAGCAGAAGGCGACGAACACGCAGTTGCCGGCCGGCATGACCGAGAAGGAGTTCGTCGAGCGCCGCACCGCGCGCGACGTGACGCTGGCGGCGCCGAAGCTGCTGTACCAGAGCGTGCAGGTCAACGTCGACGCGGGTGCCCTGCCCCGCCGAGCGGCCAATGAGATGCGCTATCTGAAGATCCCGGTGAATGTCTTCCGGCCCAAAGGCGAAGGCGCGCTGGTCCTCGACGATATCTGACCCACCCGCCCTCGCCGCGGT
>JAGQJJ010000744.1 GCA_020430675.1 Myxococcales bacterium | reverse complement strand
CGGCCGGGGCGGTTTTGGCGCCGTCTATCGCGCGGTTCAGCAGCCGGTCGGGCGCGACGTTGCGGTCAAGGTGATCCTGCCCGAGCGCGGCATCAGCGGCGCGCATAACATGACCGCGCGGTTCTTCCGCGAGGCCAAGGCGCTGGCCCGCCTGAAGTGTCGTAACGCGGTCACGCTCTACGATTTTGGCGAAGAGAGCGACGGCCTGCTCTTCATGGTGCAGGAGTTTGTCGACGGCCGCACGCTGCGCTCGTTGATGAAGTCCGAGAACCGCCCGCTGGGCCTGGAGCGCGCGGTCGACCTGGCCAGCCAGGTGCTCAACGCGCTCGAAGAGGCGCACCACCTCGACATCATCCACCGCGACATCACGCCCAGCAACATCATGATCGCCGTCGACGCCCAGGGCCGCGAGCTGGTCAAGGTGCTCGATTTTGGCCTCGCCAAGCTGGTCGATCCGGGCGGCGACGAAGAGACGCTGACCCGCAGCGGCATCGCGATGGGCACGCCGCATTACATGGCGCCCGAGGCCATCTTGCAGCGCACCATCGACCCGCGCACCGACCTGTACGCGGTGGGCATCGTGCTCTACGTGATGCTGATGGGCCGCCCGCCCTTCCGCGGCAAGGTGGCCTACGAGGTGCTCAAGCAGCAGGTGCGGGCCATCCCACCGCCGATGGTCGGCGTGCCCGAGCCGCTCGAAGACGTGGTGCGGCAGGCGCTGGCCAAGGATCCCGAGCGGCGCTTCCCCGACGCGGCGACCATGCGCGAGGCGCTCAACGAGGCGCTGTCGCGCTGCGACCTGACCTTCGAGCCGGTCGACGGCCACCGCGGCGGCGTGCTCGCCGACACCGACGACCCGTCGAGCATCGAGTCCTCGGGCCTGCCGCCGGCCGAGGTCACCGCCGCCGCGTCGCCGCGCGCGTTGCGGCCCGGCGCCGCGCCACCGACCCAGGCCAATGAGCGCGAAGAGTCGGGCGTCGACTTCAACGATCTGCCCGAGCGCAACGAGCCGCTGAGCGCCCAGCCGACGCGCGAGTACACGCCGCTGGTCGATGAGCTGCTCGAAGACAGCGACCTGCTCGAGTCGTACGAAGCCTCGATCGCCGAAGAGCGCGCGCAGTACGCGCCGCCGCCGGGGGCGTCCGCGGTGGCCCATGAACTGTCCGACCCGATCATCACGCCCTCGATGACCCCGGTGAAGCGATCGAGCGGCCCGGCGATCATCGCCGCCCTGCTGGTGATCGCCGGCGCGGCCGCCGCCGCCCATTTCCTCGGCCTCATCTATTGCGGAGCGCCGTGCAGCGCAGCGAGAACCCGCCGGCCATTCACCTGCGCCCCGCCGGCCCGGCCGACGCCGCGCGGGTGCTGCGGTTCATCCGCGAGCTGGCCGAGTACGAGCGCGAGCCCGACGCGGTGGAAGCGACCGTCGAGTCACTGGCAACGCAGCTCGCGGCCGATCGGCCGCCTTTTGAGTGTCTGCTGGCCGACGTCGACGGCGCGCCGGCCGGTTTTGCCCTGTTCTTCCACAATTACTCCACCTGGCGGGGTCGGGCCGGCCTGTACCTCGAAGACCTGTTTGTCTCGCCGCCGCTGCGCGGCTTCGGCGTGGGTCGGGCGCTGCTGCGCCGCCTGGGCGCGATCGCGGTCGAGCGCGGGTGCGGGCGCATGGAGTGGCAGGTGCTCGACTGGAACACGCCGGCCCATGCGTTCTACCGCACGCTCGGCGCGCAGCCGATGGACGGCTGGACGCTCTGGCGCCTGACCGGCGAGGCGCTGGCCGCCCTGGGGGCGACCGATGGCTGAGATCCTGGTCGCCGACGACGACGGGCATATCCGCGAGGTGGTGCGCTTTGCGCTGACCCGCGCCGGCCACACCGTCATCGAAGCCGAAGACGGCCGCGTTGCGCTCGAACGCTTCGCCGCCCGCCCGATCGACGTGGTGGTGCTCGATATTTTGATGCCCGAGCTGGACGGCCTCGAAGTCTGCCGCACGCTGCGATCGTTGCCGCCGCCAAAAGGCCTGGTGCCCATCCTCTTCCTCAGCAGCCGCGACGACGAGCTCGACCGCGTGCTCGGCCTCGAAATGGGCGCCGATGATTACGTGACCAAACCGTTCAGTCCTCGCGAGCTGGTCGCCCGGGTCAAAGCCATGCTGCGCCGCGTGGCCGCCGCCGCGCCCGCCGCCACCACGCCCGCCGCGGTGCTGCGCAAGGGGCCGTTGGCCCTCGATCCGCAGCGTCACCGCGTCTTCTGGGACGGCACCGAGCTGGTGCTGACGCTCACCGAGTTCAACCTGCTCGCCGCGCTGCTGGGCATGCCGGGCAAGGTCTACACGCGCGATGACCTGGTCGACCGCGTCTGGGGCCCGGGCCACGCGATCACCGATCGCACCATCGACAGCCATATCCGGCGCATCCGGCGCAAGTTCGCCGATCTATCGGCCGATCCGATCGACACCGTCTACGGCTTGGGCTATCGGCTGCGCGAGGATTTGTGACCGAAAGGTCGCCAATCGCCCGCCGCGGCCCGAGCGTTGCGCGCCGGCTGCTGGCGGTCAACGGCTTCATCCTGCTCGTACCGGTGCTCGCGGTGGTGCTGCTGCGCATCTATGAGGGCAGCCTGGTGCGGCAGACCGAAGAGCGTCTGATCGCCGAAGCGGCGCTGATCGGTGAGGCCTGGCGCGCCCGGCTGCTCGAGATCGAGGGCATCTCGGCCAGCCAGGCGCCGCGCATCCAGCCGCCGAACGCGCGCGATGAGCGCTTCTTCCCCTATGACCCGGTGCTGCCGCTCGACCCCGAGGTGCTCGACCCCGAGCCGCCGGCGCTGCGGCACGCGGCGCGGCGTGAGGGCGCGGCGTGGCTGGCCGGCGAGCGCATCAAACCCCTGCTCGACCGCGCCAAGCTGGTCAACCTGAGCGGCGCGCGCGTGCTCGACGCCGAAGGCTGCGT
>JAGQJJ010000743.1 GCA_020430675.1 Myxococcales bacterium | reverse complement strand
GCCTTGCGCCCGCGGAAGTACACCTTCTCCCAATCGGGCAGCAGCACCGGCTTGTCGCCGTACATCACCAGCCGGCCCAGCACGACCTCCATCGGCTCCAGCTTGCCGGCGAGCTCGGGGTCGCCGACAAAACGGCGCACGTCGGCGAGGCGATCGTGCAGCCGGACGCCGCGACCGGGTTTGTTCTCGACGACCTCGATCAGGCTGAGGTGCGAGCCCGCCAGCGCCTTGCGCAGATTCTCCAGATGGGTCGCTTCGGCCCCGCGCGGTTCAACTTCGGCCTCGGCGATGAGCGGGCCGTCTTCGGTGATCGCCAGGTCGTAGAGGGCGTGTTCGGCAAACAGCGGGTCGGCGAGCGGCGCATCGGTCGGGGCGTCGCCGAACCAGCCGCGTGCGGCGGTCACCACCGCCGTCGCTTCGATCGCGCGCGCGGTCACCGCTTCGTGCATCTCGCGCCGGTAGAAGGCCACCCACTCGGCGAGCGTGTCGAGCTGCCGGACCTCGCGGGTCCGCGCCTCGTCGCTCTCCATATGGCACTTCTTGTACTTCTTGCCGCTGCCGCAATGGCAAGGATCGTTTCGGTTGAGCTTCACGGCGTCCTCAGGGCAGGTCAGGCTTCAGAAATCCACGGTCACCGAAAGGCCGAGCCGGTACAGGTCATCGCGGCGACGGCCTTCGAGCGCGAGGCAGACGTCTTCGACGATGTCGACCCCAAACGTCACCGCGCCCAGCAAGCCCAGCTCGGCCTCTTCGTCGGCGCCGTCGACATCGACGATGGTCATCGCCGCGCCGATCGTGCCGGCGATGAACAGCTCGCGTTTGCCGGGCAGGGCAAAGTGGTGCGAGACGTACACCTCGGGGTCCAGGCCAAACATGAACAGGTCGTCGGTCTTGAGGAAGGAGCCACTCGCGCCCGCGGCCACGTCGACGAAGCCCGCAGTGTCTGCGGTGCGCAGGAAGCGGAACTTGCCGCCAAACGCCACCTCGAAGCCCGGGTCTTCGTCGGCCAGCACAAAGCCGACCGCCAGGCGCGCGTCCAGCTCGGGCAGCAGGCCGATGCGGCCGTGGGCCCAGGCCGTCCAGAAATCATCGGCGCCCGCGAAGGCGCCGCCGGCTTCCAGATGCTGTGGTTCCAAGGTGCGCGCGGTCTCGAACCCGGCGATGGTGATCGCCGACGCACCCGAAGGGGCGAGAGCGGCGAGCAGGGCGAGCGCAGCGATGCGGTTCAACGCGGACTCCGCGGTCGGCGGTCAAGGCGCAGCTTTGTAGCAACTCGGCCCGATCGCGGCAAGGGGTGTGCCCCGTCGATCGCGTGGCCGGCCCTTTGAACCGCCGGAAATCGCCAACCGATGCCCGCGAAGTGATCGCTGACCGACGTTTCGCCGCGCAAGACGCAGCGATGCCGTGCCGCCCGTCTACGCCGCCCGTCTCGGTTGTCGATAGAAGAGAATCTGCGTGCGGCCGCCAGCTTCGCGAACGCGACAGCAGCCGAAGAACTCATTGAGCGACAGCCCGAGGGCGTCGCGGTGAACGTACCAGTAATTGAGCGCCCGCCGCTTGGCGAGGCGCTCGGTGAGTCCCGTGAACTCGAGAGCATCCATGATGCGCGCCTCCTCGAAATCCAGCCGCCGCCAGAGTTCGTGAACGCGGGGTGCGCTCGGAGGGCATCTCTTGAGGAGAGACCCGGTCGGCTGACCGGGTCTTGGCAGACCGGTCAGCCGGCGAACGCGACCCGGACGTTCGGGTCAACGCGAACAGGGGGAGGTTTGCCGCAGCCCCCTATGTCGCCGGTGTCCATTCGGTCTGTCATCCCGGACTCCGAAGAGCCCGATACCGTTGATCGTGGGCGCATTTTGTTGATCGCGTTGGGCCGTGTCAAGGGGGGTCTCACGACCCGCGCCACGCTTCAGTTCCGGCGGCGGGCGTGGCGATCGAGCACGCGCCGTACGAACGCCTCGTGGCGTCCGACACGCAAATCGGCGACCACCAGGTCAGCGATTCTGCCCTCGGCGTCGATGAGGTAGGAGACGCGCCGCACGCCCATGCCGAGCGGGCCCTGGGCGCCAAATCGCGTGGTCAGTGACTTGTTGGTATCGGCCAGAAGCGGGAACGGCAGGCGGTGTTTTTCGCGAAACGAGCGATGGCTGCCCTCGCCCTGCGGGCTGACGCCGAAGATGCGCACGCCAGCGTCGGCGAGGTCGGGGTACACGTCGCGAAACATGCAGGCTTCGCGGGTGCAGACCGGGGTGAAGTCGGCGGGATAGAAGTAGAGGACAAACTCGCCCTCGGCGAGCAGCTCGGCCAGCGTCCAGCGCCGGCCGCTGTCGTCGGTGGCAGAGAAGTCGGGGGCGCGATCACCGATGGCCAGCATCATCCGTCTCCGGGCAGTGATTCGACGACGATATAGACGATGAGCTGACGCGGCGCACCGTTGCCGGGCAGGGGACCGCCGGCGGCGCCAATTCCGATGTAGCGCATCTCGGGCGCGAGGACGTGGGCCTCCTGCTCGATGGGCGCGTCGGCGGGCGCGTAGCCGAAGTACGTGAGGCGCGCGGCGTGCGCGCCCGCGGTCAGGCGCAAGCGCAACGGCGTGTTGCCGACCGACTCGGGGGCGTCATCGAGCTGCACGGTGGCGCCGGGCGGTGTGCTGGTGATGACGCCCTCGGGGCGCAGGCGGGCGAGGGCGGCTTCGGCGGCAATGCGCTTGGCCTCGGGCGGGTCGCTGGCCAGGTAGCGCTCGAAGCTGTCGGCGGCGTCGCCGTACTGGCCGAGGCGCTCGTAGACGAGGCCCAGGTTGGCGATCAGCCCCGGGTCGGGGTGGGCTTCGTAGGCGCGGCGCAGATAGTAGACGGCCTTGACCGCGTCGCCCGCACGCACGGCTTGTTCAGCGGCGGCTTTGAGGCGCTCGGCCTCATCGGGATCGGCCGCGGCGGGGCGGGCGAGCGCGAGCA
>JAGQJJ010000742.1 GCA_020430675.1 Myxococcales bacterium | reverse complement strand
TTGCGCCCGCTCGCGCAACGCACGGCGTTCTGGTCGCTGCTGGAGAAAGCGGCGCGATGGTAGGGCCAGCGGCGGCGATCGAGGTCGCGCCCGGCGTCGTGCTCGCCAATGACCGCCCGCTGGTGCTCATGGCAGGCCTCAACATGCTGGAGAGCCGCGAACTGGCCCTGCGCGTCGCCGGCCGCCTGCGCCGCGAGACCGATCGCCGCGGCATGCCTTTTGTCTTCAAGGCCTCGTTCGACAAGGCCAACCGCAGCCATGTCGACAGCCCGCGCGGGCCGGGGCTCGAGACGGGCCTGCGCTGGCTGGCCGAGGTCAGGGCCGAGACCGGCGCGCCGGTCATGACCGATGTGCACGCCCCCGAACAGGCGGCGATTGTCGCCGAAGTGGCTGATCTGCTTCAGATTCCGGCCTTCTTGTGCCGGCAGACCGACCTCATCGCCGCCGTCTGCCGCGCCGACCGACCGCTGCACATCAAGAAGATGCAGATGATGGCGCCCGAAGAGATGGCCAACGTCGTCGGCAAATGCCTCGCGTTCGGCGAGCCGCGCGTCGCGGTCTGCGAGCGCGGCACGAGCTTCGGTTACGGGCGCTTGATCGTCGATCCCCTCGCCTTCTCGGCCTTGCGCACGCTCGGCGCACCGGTCACGTTCGACGTGACGCACGCGCTGCAGCTGCCCGGCGCGCTGGGCCACGCCACCGGCGGACGCGGCGCATTTGTCGAGCCGCTGGCGCGCGTCGGCGTGGGCCAGGGCATCGCGGGTCTCTTTGTCGAGGTGCACCCCGACCCGGCCCGCGCCCAATGCGACGGCCCCTGCGCCCTGCCGCTCGACGCGATCGGCCACCTGCTCGACCGGATCATGGCGCTCGACGCGCTGGTCAAGTCGTGGTCGGGCGATGCGGTTGATCGCGGGCCGGCCCGCTCGTAAGCTGCGCCCCCAAAACGGCCGACCCGCGCGGAGGCACCGCATGATCATCGCCATCGACGGCCCCGCCGGGGCGGGCAAGAGCACCGTCAGCAAACAGCTCGCCGACGCGCTGGGCATGGTGCGCCTTGACACCGGCGCGCTGTATCGGCTGGTTGCGCTCGCCGCCTTGCGCGCCGGCCTCGATCCCGACGCGCCCGACCTCGACCGCTTTGTCGGCGGCCTCGGCATCGAGGTGACGCCCGACCATTTCTGGCTCAACGGCGAAGACGTCACGGCGGCGATCCGCAAACCGGCGGTCAGCGCCGCCGCCAGCCAGTTCGCCGCCGTGCCCGCGGTGCGCTCGGCGCTGCTCGGCCTTCAGCAGCGCCTCGGCCGGGCGAAGGACTCGGTGGTCGACGGCCGCGACATCGGCACCGTCGTCTTCCCCGACGCCGAGGTGAAGATCTTCCTGACCGCGGGCGCAAAAGAGCGCGCGCGCCGCCGGCTGGACGAGCTGCAGGCGCGGGGCATCCACGCCGACTTCGCCGAGGTGCTCGACGAGATCGTGACCCGCGACCGGCGCGACACCGAACGCGCCGCCGCACCGCTGCGCAAGGCTGACGACGCCATCGAGGTCGACAGCAGCGGCTTGTCGATCGACGAGGTCGTCGCCCGCTGCGCGGCGCTGGTCGCCGAGAAGCGCCGCCGCGACGCTTGACCGCCCCGAGGCGGCGCGCTCTACTGCCTGCCACCACGCGAGCTGCTTCGGCTCGGTCGGCGCAGGGGGGGATCGATGGCAGACGAAGAGTCATTGCTCGATGGCATTCTGGCGGAACACGCGATCGCCGACGTGAAGGCGGCCGTCGAGGAGGCACGTCAGCGCAAGGTGACGCCTGAGGCCGCAGTCGAACCAGCCCCGTCGCCGGCCAAGGCGGCCGACTCACCGCCCGAGTTCGAGCTCAAGCGCCGGCCCTATGCCGCCGACCCGCGCCATAACATCTTCGGGCTCATGCCCGGCGCAAAGTTCGAGATGAGCGACTGCGGGCCCGACATGGATGGCCTGTGGGTGGTGGTCAAGGTCAACGGCGAGGATCCCGATCCGGCCGTGCGCAACCTGGTCGCCGCGCGCGACGGGGTCGGGCCACCCTACCTGAAGATGACCGAAGAGGTGCTGCGCGAAGAGCTCGATGTGGGGCGCCTCGCGCTGCGCTGACCGGCTCGCGCGTGCGCCCGATCGGTCGGGCGCACGCGCGGTCAGATGGCCGTCATCTTCGCGTCATCGTCGGTCATGGCGCTGGCCCCCCGCCGACCGCGAAGATGAGACTACCGCGCTGCCTGCAGAGCCGCCGGGCCGGTTACCTCCTTCGACCGGCCCGGCCCTGCGGGGGGCGGGTCAGCCCTCGACCCGCAGCGCCGCCGCCGCTTCAGCCCAACCCAATGCATCAAACTGCGCGACCGCCATCGAGCGCGCCATCGCGGCCCGCTCGTGCTCGCCCGCGGCGGCCGCAAAGCGCGCGGCCAGCCCGGCGAGCCAGGCCAGGTCGGGATCGGCCAGCTGCCCCTCTCGCAGCGGCGCCAGCGCGAACCACCGCGCGTCGAAGGCCCGCCAATCCCCGGCATAGGCGTCGCACGGCAGCAGGCAGGCCTGTGCCCAGCGGGTCAGCGAGGGGCGCCGCTCGGTTGAATCGACCACCATCTCAAAGACGGCGCGCGCCTCGCGGAACTGATCCAGCTCGATGAGCACGAGGCCCTGATTCAAGTCGGCGATGACCGCCTCTGCCGAGCCCACCGCCCGCAGCAACCGGCCCGCGTCGCGATAGAAGCCCGTGGCTTCTTCAAACTGGCCCCGATAGCGCTGCAAGTCGCCGCGGATCAACGCGACCCAGGCCTGCGCCCGCCGGTCGGCCGCGCGCTCGTAGTGCAACGCCGCCTCGGCGGCAAAGCGATCGGCGCGGTCGAGCTGCCCGCGACGCCGGGCCAGATCGGCCATGGCCCGCATCACGTCGCCGCGCGGTCGCGGCGCGTAGAGCCCGCGCACATCGCCGA
>JAGQJJ010000741.1 GCA_020430675.1 Myxococcales bacterium | reverse complement strand
TCGAAAAGGCCCACCCGCGGGTCTTCGATGCCTTCCTGCAAGTCTTCGGCGAGGGCCGCCTGACCAACGCCGCCGGCCGCACGACCGACTTCTGCAATGCCATCCTCATCATGACCAGCAATATCGGCGCCCGCGACCTGGCGCGCAGCCGGCCGGGCTTCTTCGACGGCCAGGCGACGCGCGCCGGCAACGACGATGAGGCCTACAAGAAGCTGTTCAGCCCCGAGTTCCGCAACCGCCTCGACGCGCGCATCCGGTTCGCGCCGCTCGGCACTGAGGTCATGCTTCAGATCGCCGAGAAGTTCTGCCGTGAGCTGGCCGATCAGCTCGCCGAGCAGAAGGTGACGCTCGAGGTCACCGACACCGCCAAGGCGGTGCTGGCGCGCCTCGGCTACGACCCGCAGAACGGTGCCCGACCAATGGATCGGGTCATCCGCGAACAGATCAAACGCCCCATCGCCGACGACCTGCTCTTCGGCCGCCTCGCCGACGGCGGCCACCTGATCATCGACGCCGAGAGCGCCGACGCCGAGGGCTTTGTCTTCCGCTTCCCCGACGCCGAGTCGAGCACGCCCGCCGCCGAGTCACCGCCCGAAGGCCATTGACGCTCGACAAGGCACCCCGCACCATGTCGCTCGCCCGGCGCTGAATGCGCGCGGGGGCCGCCCGTACCTTCGGCGAACCCACACCAGGGAGTCGGCATGTTCCGCAATACGATGCTCGCCGCCGCGCTGCTCTTCAGCGCGCTGCTCTCCGCCCCCGCCTTCGCTGCCCCGCTCGCCGATGTCGCCACCAGGAAGGCCGTCGACGACGCCGACAAGACCCGGGCCGCCGAGTTGATGAGCAAGGCCAAGAACGGCCACTTCGACCGCCGCACCGAGCGCGACGTCGCCAACGCCCGCGCCTTCTTGCACCTGGCGGCGCACCACCCCGACCCGAACATCACCGCCGCCGCGCTGCTCGGCCTGGGCCGAACCTGGGATCGCGCCCGCAACACCGCCGGCCGGCCGGTCATCGACGCCGACTATATCGCCGTCGTGCGCGCCCGCCTCGGCGCCGCCGAGGGCCAGGTGCAGCAGGGCGCGTTGCGCGCCGCGCGGTTGCCGCTGGGCGAAGACAAACCCGACGCGGCGATCATCAACGCGGTGATGGCGCTCATCGAGAAGGGCACGCCGCCCGCGCAGCTCGCCGGCATCGAAGCCATCTACAACGTGCGCTCGTTCCAGCGCCCGAAGCCGCGCGATCCGGCGCTCAAGGCCCGCATCGTCACCGCGTTGCTCGCCGCCGTCGACGCCCCGGAAGAGTACGTCGCCGCGCAAGCCATCAGCCGGCTGGCCCAGGTGGCCACGCCCGACATGCCCAAGGCCGCCGAGCTGGGCGAGAAAGCCAAGGCGCTGGCCAGCCACCGCTCGCCCGCCGTGCGCGGCCACGCGCTGATGCTCGCCGCGGCGCTGGCCGGCCCCAAGGCCACGCCGCCCGAGCTGACCGCCCGCCTCATCGCCGCGCTGGCCGACAAGCAGCCCTATGTGCGCGGCACGGCCGCCGGCATCATCGGCGCCCGCGGCCTGCTCGCCGGCACCCACGCGCTGATGCCGCTGCTTGACGACAAGGCCAAGACCACGCTGCGGGTCGGCGGCTATACGCAGCTCGATGGCCAGAAGGGTCGGCTGAACTTCCGCGCCGAGGGCGGCGGCCGCGTCGATGAAGCGACGCTGCGCGCGGTCAGCGAACTGGCCAAAGCGAGCAAGACCCCGTTCGAGTCGCCGCCGCTCGTGGGCCGCAAGCGCGCCGAGCGCCGCGCCAAAGGCATCGCCGAAGCCAAGGCGTGGTACGCCGCGCAGAAAGCGAAGCTGCCGCCCGCGCCCTGACGTCAGCCCGGCTTGAGCAGGTTGAAAAGGCCCAGGGCCTTCGCCGCGGCCAGCACCAGGGCCAGCATGACCAGCCGCCGGATGAACGGCGCCCCGCGCACCACCGCCGCGCGCGCGCCGAGGCTGCTGCCGACCAGCCCGCCCGCCGCGAGCACCGCGCCCGCCCGCCACTCCAGTTGACCCGCGCTGCCGAAGATGGCCAGCACCGCGGTCGTGTAGACGCAGACCAACCCCAGCTTCATGGCGTTGGAGCGCACCAGATCGAGCCCGGTGACGCGCACCAGCACCACCAGCAGCGGGATGCCGACACCGGCCTGGAACAGCCCGCCATAAAAACCGACCGCAAACAGCGCCAGCCCGCCGCCCATCCCGATCGGCCGCGGCTCGGCTTCGGCCGGCGGATCGAGAAAGCTCGGCTTCAGCGCGAGCAGCACCGCGAGGCCCAGGAAGATGACCCCGAAGGCGATCTCCATCGTCGGCGGCGCGAGATGCGTGGCCACCACCGCGCCGATGAGCGCCCCGGCCATCGACGGCGCCAGCGCGTATACCGCGGCGCGCCAGGGCCGCACGCCGCTGCGGTGAAAGGTGACCGTGCCCGTCGCCGCCTGCACCGCGACCGCGACCCGGTTCGTGCCGTTGGCCACGCTGGCGTCGAGGCCGGTGAGCATGAGCAGCGGCAGCGTCAGCGCCGAGCCGCCGCCCGCGACCGCGTTGATGAACCCCGCGGCGGCGCCGCCGGCGAGCAGCAGCGCGTCGGTCCACAAACTCATTGCTCCTCGTAACACGGCGGCCGCGCCGAATCCTCCTTCGCGCGCCGACCATCCATTGACCGATGAAGCCCATCATTCTGGCCACCGGCCACGCGGCCTCGGGGCTGCGCGCGCGCCGGGGCGATTACCCGGAATGGTTTGCCGCCGGGCTCGGGCGGCCCATCGAGCGCTTTGCGGTGCTCGATGCGCCCAACGAGCCGCCGCTGCCCGATCCGACGCTGGTCGACGGCCTGCTGATCACCGGCAGCGCCGCATCGGTGCATCACCGCGCCCGTTGGTCGGTGCGCGCCGGCGAGTGGGCCGCGCGCGTCATCGA
>JAGQJJ010000740.1 GCA_020430675.1 Myxococcales bacterium | reverse complement strand
CCCGCGGCGGTCATCAGGCCCGGCGCGACGGCAAACGCCGCCGCCTCATCGGCGCCCGGGGCGCGCTCGGCCAGCGCGTGATGGCTGCCCGCGTGAAGCTTCGCCTGGTCGGCGTGGCAGCCCGCGCAGGCGGTTGAGCCGGCGTATTCGCGGGTGGTGACCGCTGGCGCGGGCGTCGACGGCGGCTCGATGGGGCGCGTCAGGAACAGCCAGGCCATGCCCGCGGTGGCGCCCAGCACAACCAACAAGACGAGTCCCGGCCGGGCCACGGCGCCTCCTTGCTTCGTCGGTTACCGTGCCCGGCGCGCCGGCTCAGAACAAGGTGTACGAGAAGCGCAACTGCACCGTGTGCTCGAACTGCGTGTCGTCGATCAGCGTCAACGTGGGGTTGCGCAGCGCGTTGAGGCGGTAGGTCAGCGAGGCGAAGCTGGCGAGGCGCAGGCTGATGTTGTTGCGCCACGTGAACAGGAATTGCTGGTCGTCGAACAGCGGGTAGAGCGCGTCGAATTCGGTGCTCAGCGTGATGTAGCGCGTGACGCGGGCCGAGCCGATGACGGTGGCTTCGATGCCTTGCAGCGTCTCGTCGGTGACGGCCCGAAGGCGCGTCTCGCCGTCTTCTTCGACCGGCACGAGCAGGCCGCGGGCGAACTGGTGGCGCGCGCCGGCGCCGAGGCGCAGGCTGAAGTCGGCGGCGCGCGAGCGGAAGACCTGGAAGTGGCCGCCGACGCCTTCGATCACGGTCAACGGCGCAAACGGGCCGGCCAACTCGACGCGGTCGGGGCCGGTGAGGGTGTTGCCGCCCTGGTCGATGAGCGTCTCGCCGTCGGCGATGTCGGCGTGGCGCGGCAGCAGCGCGCTCTCGACCCCGGCGCGGGCGTAGGGGCCGAACCAGGGCAGCACCTGATAGGTGTAGATGGCGTGGAAGAACAGGCGGTCCTGAAGGCTGCGGACGACCTCTTCCTGCGGGTCGCGCAGCTGGCTCTGTTCGATGTCGAGCCGGGTGACGAAGCGGTGGGCGCCTTTGGCGAGGCGGGCGGCCAGGTCGAGGAAGACGTTGAGCTGAAGCGTCCACTCGCCGCTGCTGGCGGTGACCAGGTTGCTGTTGAAGAAGACCACGTAGCCGCCGATGACGCCGTCGAGGCTCCAGGTGCGGTCGGTGCGCGGGGGCTCGGCGACGAGGCCGGCGCCCTCGAACTCGCCGGTGGTCGGGTCCATCACCAGCACGAAGCGGGCGTACTCTTCGGGCAGCACGCGAACCGTGGCGAAGTCGCTGCGGTCGCGGTAGGTGCCGCCGGGCTGCACCAGCTTGTAGATGCCCGGCGGCAGCACCCATACGCGCGGGCGCTCGCCGAGCAGCTCGTCGGCGCCGAAGCCGAGGCCGACGACCTCGCGGGTCTCCATCGAGATCAGCTCGTAGGCGCCGCGGAAGGGGATGAACTGCGGGTCGACGACCTCGATCTCGAGCGCGCCCCAGACGATGGGGGTGACGGTGGTGCGGCCGGCGATGATCTCGACGGGCAGGCGGGCCTGCTGGTTCTCGGCGCCGTCGCCCAGGCGGGCGGTGTAGCGGCCGGGCGGCAGCAGGATGCGCCGGCCGGTGCGGCCTTCGGCGACGGGGCCGTCCTTGCCCTGCACCGTGACGATGGGCTCGCGCGCGCCCAGGCCCAGCGAGGGCAGAAAGAGCGCGCCGACGCCTTCGGGCAGCACCGAGGTGTCGCCGGCGAGCTGCGGGTGGTCGTCGAACCAGGTGCCCGGATCGGGCGCGGCGAGGTTGGCCGGCGGCGCCTCGACCGGCGGTTGCGGGACCGGCGTGTCGTCTTCCTGGCCGTACAGCCGGCAATGCAGCGCTTCGATGTCGGCGGCGCCGGGCGGGTAGAGCGCGCAGGTGGCGAGGCAAGTGGCCCGGTTGCCGAGGAAGACATCCGGGCAATGCAGCGCCATGGCGTCGCAATAGGTCGGGCAGTCATTGGCCGCGGGGCCATAGGCCTCGTCGTCGGCCAGCGCGGGCGCGGCCGCCAGGATCAGCAGAAGGCAGGCGAGGCCGCGGGCGGGCAGAATCCGGGGCAAGTACCCGTCGCGAGCCGGGCGAGGCGGCGTCAGCGGCAAGGCGCGAGCCCGATGGCGGAGCAGCGCTCGGCGCAGCAGGGGAGTTTCCCCGGGGGCTGCCGGGCGCATCGGCTACTTGCGCAGCATGGCGCGTACGAGGGGTTCGAGGCCAAGCAGGCCGCCCTTGCGGCCGAAGGCGAGCGCCTCTTCGGCGCTGCGGCCGTCGAAGTGGAAGGCGCTGAGCGCGAGCAGCGCGCCGACGCGGTTGCTCGACGCGCAGTAGACGATGGTCTTGCCCTCGGCGGCCTGCATGGCTTCGTGCAGGGCCTTGGCGTTGGCCAGCGTGATGCCCGCGGGGCCGGCGACCGGGATGTGCACGTAGCGGTAGCCCAGCGCTGGCAGCGTCTTCGGGGCGCGGTCGACGCCCTCTTCGCCAAAGCCGCGCAGGTTGATGGCGGTGGTATAGCCGGCCTTGGCCGCGGCGGCGAACTGCGCGTCGCTGGGCTGACCGGCGGTCAGCAGTTCGGGCGTGGGCTGGTTCTCGAAGGGGATTCCGAAGCTCATGGTCCTCCGGGGGTTCAGGGGTCGAGCAGGCCGTTCTGGTGAATCTTCATGAATGCGCTGGTGAGATGCCAGACGTTGTCCATCCATGAGGTCTGGTTGAGCAGATCTTGCTTGAAGCCGCCGATGATGCGCTCGCGCTGACGGAAGCCGTAGGTGTTGGCGGGCGTGTACTGCAATCGAAGCAGGTAGGCGACCGCGCTGCGAATGACGCGCTTGTAATTGGCCAGCCGCTGGGTGTCGCCGAGCTTCTTGGCCAGGATGGCGGCGTCGGTGATCGACTCGAGCGCGGCGGCGGTGACCGAGTTGTTGCCGTAATAGCCTCGTTTCGGGGTCAATGCGCCATCGTAG
>JAGQJJ010000739.1 GCA_020430675.1 Myxococcales bacterium | reverse complement strand
TCCTCCTGCTCAACAAATGGCTCGCCTGGGCCTCTCGCTGCAAGCTCAAGGCCTTCGTCGAACTCGGCAAACGCATCCGTCGCCACCGAGCCGACATCGACGCCGCCCTCATGCACCGCGTCTCAAACGCCCGCTCGGAGTCCGCCAACACGCGCATTCGCCTGCTCACCCGACTTGCCTTCGGGTTCCACTCTCCCCAGGCGCTCATCGGCCTCGCGATGCTCAAACTCAGCGGCCTGACGCTCCGGCTTCCTGGGAGGGGCACGTAGCATCGACCCACTGAAATGGCAGGAGCCCCAAAAATCTTCGTCTGCCGCGCCGCGGGGCCGCGCATTAGGGTGCCATCAGACCGACTCGCGGAGGCTCTGATGACCCCACGCTTTCTGTTGTTTGCCTTGCTTGCGATGGGCGCAGGCGCTTGTGATCCCACGGCCGACGGCGATGACTTCGAGGCGCCGATGCCCGACGCCGGGCGACCGGGCCGGGCCGAGCTGCCGCCCGACGCGGGGCCGGTCGGCGAGCCGATGGTCGAGCCGACGCCGGGAGTGACGCTGCGGTTTGGCGCGGCGAGCCTGCTGCTGACCCTGGAATGGCAAGGCGGCGATCCCGAGAGCGTGGTCGAGGTGGACCTGCTCGACGCCGAGGGCGAGGTGATCGAGACGTTGACCGGAAATCCGGCGCTTTGGCCCATTCCCGACCCGTGGACGCGCCATCTGTGGTGGCCGGTGAGCGAGCGGCCGGCGGCGGCGCGTGTGCGGCTGATGGCCGGCGAAGAGATCCTGCGCGAGCAGGCGGTCGGGTTCATCGACGATGTGCCGCGCGCCGAGGGCGAGTGTGATCCCATGGGCTTTGCCAACCGCTGTGCCGGCGGAGCGGCCTGCCTGACCAATGGCTGGGTCAACCTGGGACCGCCAGGCCATGGCGTGCCGCCGCCGATGGATGTCGAGCCGGGCCAGTGCGCGACGCTGACCGCGACCGCGTGGCAGCTTGACAACGCGGTGCTCGTCGACCTGCGCGCCGACGTTGACTGGCGCGCCTCGTTGGCGCCGGTCGGCGCGCCGGGGTCGGATGGTTTCGAGACAATGGTGGCCGAGACGCTGGTGACCGACGCGGGGTGGCGCGCGCATGGCGGGTTGATCGGGTTGCGACAGGCCGCGGTCGATGTCTACGTCGGCCCGCATCTGGCCTTCCCCGACGTGCACGCGGCGGTGCCGCCCACGCGGGGCGACGGCGAGGGCTGCGATCCCCTGCGGCTGGTCGATCGCTGCGCCGCGGGCACCGCCTGTGGGCCGGCGGCGACGTGCCGTGTCATCGCGGCGCCGGTCATCGACCATATCGTGGCGACGCGCGGCGACGATGACACGGTGGGCATCGTGATCGTGGCCCAGGACGGGCAGGACGACGTCAACCGGATCTTCGTGCAGCTGCTGGGCGCCGATGGCGATGTGCTCGACCAAGCGGACTTCCGGCCGGATTGGGACGTCCGCCCCAATCGCTACTTCGTCTCGGCGCATGTGTCCCATCTCGAACAACGCGAGGGCGTCGTCCGCGGCTTTCTCACCTGGCGGAAGACTTCGCTGCCCGAAGTGCCGGTGGCCGTGCGGGTTGCGCTGCAGGACGCCGAGGCGCTGGAGTCGGCCCCCGTCGAAGCCCGCATCGGCCCGGCCGATCCCATGCCGGTCGCGGTCGGCGAGGCATGTGATCCCTTCGGTGTTGTCACCCGGTGTCCGCGCGAGACCTTCTGCGAGCGGCGTGATGGCATGCCGGGGCCGATGATCTGCCAGCCGATGCCTGCGGATTGCCCGTTTGACATGCCGGTGCTCGAGTCGCGCTACGAAGGCGACAATGCGGGCGCGACCGACATCACTGAAGGCAGTTGCACCTGGAGCCGCGGCAATCTCGGCAGCGAGCAGGGCCATGTCTTCACCGCGGCCCGCCGTGGCATGCATGTCTTCCGGGCAGAAGCGACCAGCTACAACTCGACCAACACGCTGTTCGTGCGCCGCGCCTGCGATGTGCCCTGGGTCGGCGTGTCGGAGCTGGCTTGCGCCCATGTGCGCGATCTGGCCGAGGGCGAGCCGCTGCAGGTGGCGGTCGACCTGCAGGCCGGCGAGACGGTCTATGTTTTTGTCGAAGCGTGGTGGGCGGGCGGCGGCACCTATACCTTGACGGTCGATTCGCCGCGCTGATCGGGCAGCGCCTTGGCCGGCAAGCCCAGCACGCCCAGGTCGCGGTCGCCGAGGCCGGCGGCGATGAGCGCGTCGAGGCGCGCCGCGAGCGCCGGCACCACCGCGGCGGCGGCGGGGCCGGCGGTCTCTTGCATCAGGCGCACGTCCTTGCGGGCCATGACCAGCGACCAGAACGTCTCATCGAGGTCGCCCTTTGCCATGCGGCCGCCGCGTCCCATGACCGCGACGCGCGGGTCGAGCGCCCGGAAGACCGCATGGCATCGCTCGGGGCTCAAGCCGCGCGCGCGGCCGATCGCAAAGCCATCGGCGAGGGCGCCGATCGCGGCGACGATGTAACAATTGCCTACCAGTTTGAGGGTCGCCGCCGCGTCGGGCTCGGCGCCGACAAAATGCACGGCGCCGGTCATGGCTTCGAGGTCGGCCTGGCAGCGGGCAAACACGGCGGCATCGCCGGCGACGAGCATCGAACCCTGGCCCTGAAGGCAGGCGGTCGGCGACATGAAGACCGGCGCGTGCAGGAAGGCGACGCCCGCGGCCGCGCAGCGTGCGGCGCGGGCCGCGGTGGCCTCGGGTTGGGTCGTCGAGTGGTCGACAAGCACGGCGTCTTCGCCGATGGCGCTCAGCATGGCATCGAGCACCGCGTCGACCGCGGCGTCGGCGGACAGCGCCAGATGTACTCGGCGCGCGGCCCTTGCGGCCTCGGCGGCGGTGCGCGCGCCGGTGGCGCCCGCTTCGCGCAACGGCGCGCACTTTTGGGGGTCGCGGTTCCAGACGA
>JAGQJJ010000738.1 GCA_020430675.1 Myxococcales bacterium | reverse complement strand
CGATCCCGAGGCCGCCGAGGCCTTGCCGCGGGCCCTCGCCGCGCTGCAAGCCGCCGCCGACCGCCTGCGCGCCGAGAGCCTGCCGCCCGGCACGCGCGCCCTGCCCACCGACGCGGTGCCCGCCGTACACGCTGCGCAGGGCCTGCATCAGCTCCACGGCGATGGGCGCTGGCATCGCGTCTCGGTCATGCAGCGCGAGGCCCCCGCCGAGGTCGACTTCCGCGTCGTGCCCCGCGAGGCGCCCGAGGTCTACCGCTTCTGCACCGTGCGCCCCACCGGCGACCACGCGCTGCCCGCGGGCCCGCTTCAGGTGCACGTCGACGGCAGCTACCGCACCACCAGCGTCTTCGAGGGCACCGGCGGCGGCAGCCCGCTGGTCATGAACCTGGGGGTCGAACCGGCCATCCGCCTCATCGAGCGCACCGCGCGCGTCGACCAGCAATCGAAGGGCCTGATGGGCGGCAGCACGCAGGTCGACCACCACGTCCTGTGCCGCTTCCGCTCGGGCCTCGACGTCCCGGCCGCGCTCTGGCTGTTCGACCGCCTGCCCGTGCGCGCCACGACCGACGAGACCGACCTCGACATCACCCTCGTCGACAGCCAGCCAACCGCCGAGCAGACCGACCGCGACCCCAACGACGAGCGCCTCGAAGGCGGCCTGCGCTTCGCCCTCGACCTGGCCCCCCGCGGCACGGGCGAGGTGCGCTGGCATTACCGGCTCGTCTTCCCGGCGAAGGTCGAGGTCTCGGGAGGCAATCGCCGTGAGTGATCCGCGCGTCATCGACATGCCCGTTCGCCGCGTCACGGCCTACGAAGACCGCGCCGCGCTCCGCCGCGTCGAGACGCTGACCCTGACGCCCGGCCGCCACCAGATCATCGTGCCCGGGGTCACCCCCCTCGGCGTCGACGGTCGCCTCGACGCGCGCGTGGAAGCCGGCGCCGCCACGGTCGAAGACGCCCGCGCGGTGCGCCGCCTCGAAGTGCGCAGCGGCGATGGCGACGCCCGCCGCGAGCGCTTCGCCGCCGAGACGGCCGCCGCCGCCGAAGCGCACCTCGACGCCGACGCCGAACTGCAGCGCCTCACGCGGCTGCGCAACGCCGCCCGCGCCCTGCACTCGCGCGGTTTTGCCGCCTTGATGCGCGCCGCCTGGGCGGGTGAAGAGGCCGCTCCCGCCGCGTTGCGCGCGAATCTGGCCCGCCTCGAAGCGCAGGTCGATGAGGCCGAAGCCGCCTTGCGCGCCGCCGTCGCGCGCCGCAGCGCCGTCAGCCTGGCGATGCAGCGCGCCCGGTCGCTGGCCAGCGCCATTCCGCCCGCCGAGTCGCGACTGGTCTGCGATCTGGCGGTCCAGCTCCGCGTCGACGCCGCCGGCCCGGTGACCCTGGCGATCGAGATGGTCGTGCCCTGCGCGCTCTGGCGCCCCGCCCACGAAGCCGCGCTCGACGCGGGCGGCGCCTTGACCTGGACGGCCCTGGCCACCGCCTGGCAGGCCACCGGCGAGGATTGGACCGACGTCGAGCTGGTCTTCAGCACCGCCCGCCCCAGCGCCGGCGCCGAGCTGCCCGCCGTGCGCGAAGACCGCCTGCGCCTGCAGCCGCGCAACGAGCCGAAGAAGCGCGTGGTGCTCGCCCACCGCAACGAGGCGATCGCCAAGGACAAAGGCGATGACGCGGTGCCCGGCGTCTACGATGGCGGCGAGGCCCGCGTCTTTTGCGCCCGCGGCAGGGTCGACCTGCCCTCCGATGGCCGCCCGCACCGATTCGAGCTGGGCGACTTCCGCACTGAAGCCCGCGTCGCCCGCATCGCGCGCCCCGAGATCGCCGCTCAGGTCTTCGAGATCGCCGCCTTGCGCAACGCCGCCGAGTGGCCGCTGCTCGCTGGCCCGGTCGCCCTGCGTCGCGATGGCGCATTTGTCGGCACCGGCGACGTGGCCTACGTCGGCCCCGGCGAGCCCTTCGAGCTGGCATTCGGCAGCGATGACCGCTGGACGCTCAAATGTCGGCGCGAGCAGCAGATCGAGAAGCGCGCGCTGGTCCGCGATCGCACGCACTTTGTCACCGAGGTCGACCTGGACTACACCGGCGCCGGTCGCGGCGAGGTCACCGTCGAGCTGCGCCTGCCGTGCAGCGAGATCGAGGCCCTCGAAGTGCACCCCTCGACGCAATTTTGCTCGGAGGGCACGCCCAAACCCGACGCCGATGGCATCGTGCGCTGGCCCATCACCTGCGTCGCCGGCGAGCGCCGCGCGGTGCAGCTCGGCTTCTGGTTCGACAAGAGCGGCGACGTGGTGTTGCCCGACCCCTGGTGAGCCCTCCCCCGGAGACCGCGATGCGTCGCAAGATCCTGTTCGGCCTGCTGATCCTCTTGTGCACCCTGCTCGGTTACCTCTTCGCCTGGCCCGTGCCGATCGATCCGGTGGCCTGGGACGCGCCGCCCAACCCCGGCCTGACCGGCGCCTTTGCGGTCAACACCGCGCTCGCCAGCGCCGAACGCCTCTCGGTGCTGCCGTGGCATGCGCCCGAAGACACCATCGTCGACAGCCAAGGCCGCATCTACGCCTCGATGCTCGAAGGCCGCATCCTGCGCTTCCCCGCCACCGGCGGCGCGCCCGAAGTCTTCGCCGAGACCGGCGGCCGCCCGCTGGGCCTCGCGTTCGACGCCCAGGGCAACCTCATCGTCGCCGACGCCCTGCGCGGCCTGCTCTCCATCGACGCCGCCGGCAAGGTGACCCTGCTCACCGACATGGCCGAAGACGTGCCCATCCGCTACGCCGATGACCTCGACATCGCCGCCGACGGCCGCATCTTCTTCAGCGACGCCTCGACCAAGTACGGCGCCCACCTCGGCGGCTCGTACGAGGCCAGCACCCTTGACCTCAACGAACACGGCGGTCACGGCCGGCTGCTCATCTACGACCCGCGCGATGGCACCACCAAGGTCGCCGCCAAGGGCCTGCAATTTGCCAACGGGG
>JAGQJJ010000737.1 GCA_020430675.1 Myxococcales bacterium | reverse complement strand
CCCTTCACCTCGACGTTGACGATCTGCCAGAACGGCGCGTAGTCGGCCTTGTCGGGCAGGGTGTCGATGATGGGGTACTGACCCGCGATGGGGCTGCCGCCCTTCGTCGGGATGTAGACCTTCGGCAGTGGCGTGGCCGGGTCGAACGAGCCGAGGTTGTAGGCCTCGCACAAGTCGCCACCGGCAAAGACGGGCTCGAGCACAAACGTGCCGGTCGTCCCCGGCAGGTCGGTGTAGACCACGGGCCCGTAGAAGTCGTCTTTGGGCGTGTCATCACAGCCCGCGACGCCTACCGCGCCCGCACAGATGGCCAGGGCGTGGACATACGTCCTACGTACGGATTTCATCTTCCCCTCGGCACGATCCGGCGGTGACCGACGCCTCCCCCGAAGGACCGGTCGCCGCGTGTTCCTTCACGACGGCACGCCCATTCGCACCGCCTCAATGTTGAGTGACATCGACGACCGAACTCGGTGCGAGATACGCACATCGACATCACGCCGCGGACTTAGCGCCCGCATGCGGCCAAGTCAATATCCCACCATTAAACACCTGGCAATACCCTTGCGCACGTTCGGCGCAAGGGCGACGTCAGCGGGCGAGGGCGTATGCGGAGGGCGGGGGGTCGCGGAGGGCGAGGGGGAGCTGCACCATCGCCGCGCGCGCCGAGGGGGCGCGCGCGGCGAGCCAATCTTCGAGATCGATGGTGCGGCGATCGTGCGGGTCGCGCCCGCCCGGGGCCGGCTCGGGCGCGGGCGCCATCGTCAGCCGGCCTGTCGCAGCGGCTTCTGCCACTCGGCGTCGTTGGCGGCCTCATCGGGCAGCAGCGCCTCGAAGAGCGGGGTGGGCAGCGTGGCGTTGACCTTGCGCTGCAAGCCGTAGATCGCGCGCGCGGTCTCGGGATCGGCGCCTTCGAGGGCGCGGCGCGCACCGAGGAGCAGCGCGCCGACCTCGGCCGGGGTGAGGCGCACGCCGTCGAGCAGGGCCGACTCGCTGAGGTGATAGCCGATGCCCGGCTCGCCGACGACGGGCACGCCCATCGAGCGCAGCGCGGCGATGTCGCGGTACAGGGTGCGCACCGACACGCCAAACGTCTCGGCGAGGCGCTCGGCGGTGGTCTGGCCTTCGAGGCGAAGGATGCGGACGATGCGGGTGAAACGATGGCGCTGGCTCATTGCGGTGCTCTCCTGGCCGCGTTGTTTGTGCGACCACTCTAACGCCCCCCTGCTGACAGCCTTCTGGCAGCAGTGATCAGGCGGGTTGCGCCTGCCGCCCTGCGCGGCCATATTGACAGTCGGGGCGGGGTCCGATGCGAGGACCACGATGGAGGAGTTGCAGTCCGCGCTGGCCTGGGTGCTTGGCCGCGTGCGCCAATACCTCGATCGCTACGCCTTTCGCCTCGTACAGGCCGGCGGGCAGCTCGACGATCTCTATGTCAGCCTGGTCGAAGTCCAGCAGGTGCTGGGCGACGCGCCGGCCGGCGGGTTTGCGATCCGTCTGGGCCTGGCGCCGCCGACCTCGCCTGACAATGCGCCGATCGGCCCCCGTCTTGGCGCGCTCGCCCAGCACTTCCACCTCACCCCTCTCGACTGCGCCCTTCTGCTGGCTGCCGCGGCGCCCTCGCTTTCGGTCGATCTGGCCCGCCTCTTTACGTTCGCTTGGGCCGACTTCACGCGGAAGCAGCCCTCGGTCGGATTCCTTTGCGAGTTGGTCACCGATACGCCGGCGGCGGCGCAGGCGGCGCACGCACGCTTTGAGTCGGGCGCTCCGCTGACGCGCCATCGGCTGGTTCGCCTGGCCGCGTCGGAGGCGTGGCGCCCGCATACGCCGCTGCTGCACCGCGGCGTCGTGGTCGCTGAGACGGTGCGCGTCTGGCTGCGTGGCGAGGCGCTCGCGGCCGACCAGCGCCTGCCCGCTGGCGCGGTGCGCTGCCTCAACGCGGCGGCGAAGCCTGATCCGGTCGCGACGGCGCCCGAGGGCGACCGCCTGGGCGCCTGGCTCGATCTGGCCCGGTCTTCGCCGAGGGGCGGGCCTCGCGCCCTGCTCATCGGCGCACTGGGGGTTGGCCGTGGCACCGCCCTGCACGCCGAAGCGGCGCGCCGCGGCCTGGGGGTGCTGATGGTCGCCGTCGACGCGCTGCCCCGCGATGCGCAAGCCTTCGGTGATCTGCTGGCCGATCTGGGCTGCGCGGCGATCCTCGATGGGGCCGTCCTGGCGCTGCGCGGCGACGGCTGGTTCGACGGCATGGCGGACGATGACCCCCGCCGAGCGGCGCTGGTCGAGACGCTCGACGCGCTGCCCGGCCCGGTGGCGCTGCTGGTCGAGGGTCGCCCCGCCTGGCTGCAACGCCGCCTGCGCGGGCTGTTGGCATTGTCGTTTCTGGCGCCGGACGCCGACCGCGCCCTGGCCTGCTGGCGGGACGCCCTCGATGACACGCCCGAGGGCGAACATATCGCGCATGAGATGATCGCCCGGTTCCGGGCGCTGCCGGGGGCGATTTATGGCGCGGTGGACGCGGCGCGACGTCGTGCGGCGCTCGACGATGGCGGCGCCCTGACTGCGGCTGACGTGGCGCTGGCGATGGAAGGCCAGGTGGAGCAGGCGCTCTCCGGCGTGGCCGATCGGGTGGAGGGCAGCCTGGGCTGGCAGGACGTCGTTCTGCCCGATGAGGTGCGCGAGGCGCTGTTCGACCTGCGCGCGCAGGCCCGACACCGAGCGCAGGTCTTCGAAGCGTGGGGTTTTCGTCGCAAGCTGGACTACGGCCGCGGGCTGGGCTGCCTGTTCTCGGGGCCACCGGGCACCGGCAAGACGATGATGGCCGGCATCCTGGCCCGCGATCTGGGCCTGCCGCTCTATCGCGTCGATCTGTCGCGGGTGGTCAGCAAGTGGGTGGGCGAGACCGAGAAGAACCTGGCCCGGGTCTTCTCCGAGGCGGAGCGGGCGCAGGTCATCTTGTTGTTCGATGAAGCCGA
>JAGQJJ010000073.1 GCA_020430675.1 Myxococcales bacterium | reverse complement strand
GTCGCCGCGCAGCGCGGTGGCGACGTCGACGAGGCATTCGTGCACGCGCGGCGAGATGGCGACCTGCTCGCGCAGCACGGTGCGGGCCGACATGATCGCGTCGCGCGAGACCCGTGGCAGGGCCTCGGGGCGGCGGCGCGGCTTGCCCCAGCTCGCCAGCACTTCGAGCTCGGCGGCGCGGCTGACGTGCTCCATGCGCACCTTGAACAAGAAGCGGTCGAGCTGGGCCACGGGCAGCGGGTAGGTGCCCACCGAGTCGAGCGGGTTCTGGGTGGCGATGACAAAAAACAGCGGGTCGAGGCGGTGGCTGACGTTGTCGACGGTGACCTGCTTTTCGGCCATCGCTTCGAGCAGCGCCGCCTGCACCTTGGGCGAGGTGCGGTTGATCTCGTCGACCAGCAGCACGTAGGCGAAGACCGGGCCGCGGCGGAAGTGGAAGTCGTTGGTCTGCGTGTCGAAGACCATGACCCCGGTGATGTCGCTCGGCAAGAGGTCGGGGGTGAACTGCACGCGGCGGAACTCGGCGATGCCGTCTTGGGGCGTGGGGTCGACGATCGACTCGCCGAGCGCCTTGGCCAGCGTGGTCTTGCCCGAGCCGGGGTAGTCTTCGAGCAGGACGTGGCCGTCGCCGAAGAGCGCGACGAGCACCAGCTCGATCACGTCGTCGCGGCCCATCACGTCGTAGCGGACGCGGGCGCGGATGGCTTCGGCGACGGCGCGGGCGGCGTCGAGCGTGGGCACGTCATCGGCGAGGACCGCCGGGGTCGCGACCGCAGGCTGCCAGGGGTCGAGCATCGATCTTCCTTCCGTCATCTCGTAAACCACCAGCCCACCGGGTTGAGCCAGCCGAGGGCTCGCCGCCAGCGGGGCACATTGCTCGAATATTCGCGGCGCACCTGCTGCGCCAGCGCGCGCAGCTCGTCGGCCCCGCCGGGCGTCTCGTGGCCCAGCGTCAGGCGCAGATGCGTGCGGGTCAATGGGACCAGGCTCGGGGCCAGCGCAGCGAGGCGCGCGGCGTGGCGTTCGCGGGTCTCGTCAGGGCGCCGGCCGTCGCCGATGTCGCTGAAGCGGTCGAGCGTGGCGGCGAACAGGCGCCGATGGGCCGCCGGGCGCATCGCGGGCGCGAGGCGGCGGCTGATCTTGACCGCGTAGCCGAAGAGCAAGAGGCCGCCGAAGGTGAACGCAAAGCCGAGGCCGATCGCGCGCCAGGGGATGTGCAGCTCGGCGTCGGGATCAGCGCCCCGACCGCCGGTGGGGTCGTCGCGGGCCAGCTCGCCGAGCAGGCTCTCGAGCGACTGGTCGACCATGCGCGGCGGCGGTTCATCGGAGCGCTCGGGGTAGACGTCGAAGGGCATCCAGCCGACGCCTTCGAGGTGGATCTCGGGCCACGCGTGGGCCCGGTCGCCCAGGATGAGCACCGCCGAGCCAGCGCCGCGCGCGTTGTTGTCGACCGCGTAGCCCACCGCGACCCGGGCGGCGATGCCCTGGCTGCGAAAGAGGTTCGCCGCCGAGTGGGCGAAGTGCACGCAATAGCCGCGCATGCTGCCGAAGAGGAACGAGCCGGTCGGATCGCCGCCCAGATGGCGCTCGCGCCGGGTGTAGAAGCCCTCGGTCTCGAGGTAGCGCTTGATGGCGTAGGCCTTCATCAGGTCGTCGCCGGCGAAGCGGGGGTCCATCTCGCGCACGATCTCGTTCGACAGGGCCCGGTAGCGCGGGTCGTCGGGGTAGGTCAGGTAATGGGCGCGCATCTCGGGCGACCAGTCAGCGGGCACCGAGGCGCGGCCGACGAGGCGGGTGACCGGGGCCGAGACGGCAAGCGAGACCGCGTCGTAGGCGGCCACGAAGCGCCGCGGCGAGGGGTTCTCGCGCGGGCTGATCAGGATCGAGGCGCTCAGCGCGAGCGGCTGCGGGTGGTCGACCAGCAGGAACATCGAGGTGGGCACGCGCAGGTGGAAGGCGGGCACCGGGCCGTCGACCGCTTCGATGGGCGCGTCGGTGGGAAACGCGGTGATGACGTCGGCGTCGAAGCGGCCGCTGCTGTCGGCGACGAGCTTGGTGCCGTCGAACTGGCTGAGCACCTGCTGGCGAAAGTAGAGCAGGCCGCTCTGCGGCTCATAGTCCTCGTGGAAGACGGCGACCGCGACCGGGCGTGGAGGTGGGGGCGTGCCGCCGCCCGAGCCGTCGCCGAGCGCGTTGCCCGCGCCGCCGCCGCCGCTGTTGCTGCCCTTGCCGTCGCCGCCGCTCTTGCCGTCCTTCGAGTCGGCGTCGTCGTCCTGCTGCTGCGCGGCGTCGACGACCGGCTCCACCTCGATGCGCATGTCCTTGACAAACTGGTAGACCAGCCAGCCGAGCAGCAGCAGCGTGGCCAGCGAGATGGCCAGCTTGAGCGCGCGCTGGCGGCGCAGGGCCATCAGCACCGCGACCGCGGCGGCGACAACGCCCAAGGCTTGCAGCACCACCTGCGGGTCGAGGCCGTGGCTGAGCGCCCAGTCGCTGAGGAAGAGCGGGCGGTGGATCATCTGGTTGCGGTGGCGCGCGAAGAAGTGGGCCACCGCGCCGAGGACGGCGGCGGCTTCGAGCAGCGACCAGCCGCGCGAGCGGGCGGCGAGCAGGCGCAGGGCAAAGACCAGGCCGCCGACCAGCAGGCCGAAGCCAAGCACGTCGCTGGCGATGAGGGTGGCGCGGCTGTCGAGCCAGCCGAAGAGCACCGTCGAGTCGAGCACGAAGTGGCCGACGGGCAGCGCGATCGCGGCGGCGATCAGGCCGATGACGGCGCCGGTGAACGCGCGCAGGCCGCGGCGATCGGCGAGGCGGGCCAGCAGGACGGCCAGCGTGGCGGCGAGCACGCCAGCGAGGATGGCGACCTCGCCGGCCATCGAGCGCAGGGTGAGCCAGACCGCGGCGTTGAGGACGAGGGCCTTGCCCACGACCAGCGCGGTCGACTCAGTGGGGAGGGGCGCCGGGGCGTCGCTCATCGCTCGGTCAGGGCCTCGATCTGTGCCGCGTCGAGCACCTGGCCGCTGCCGCGGTGCACGACGTAGACGGGCGCGCCGAGGGCGCGCACCGCATCGTACACCGAACGCAACCCGGCGAGGTCGTCGGTCTCTTCCGCGGGCGCGCGCCACAGCCAGTGGCGAAGGCGCGGGGGTTTTTCGGCGAAGCCACCGTCGAGGGTCAGCAGCAAGAGCGGCGGGGCCGGGGCGCGTTTGGCGAAGGCGGCGACCGCGGTCAGCCATGGGCCCGGCGTGGTCGGCACGAAGAGCACGCAGCTCCCGAGGCGCGCGGGGTCGACCTGGGCGGCAAACGTCGTCAGCCCGGCGCCGCCGCGGGCGCGTTGGTAGACCGAGTCGATGATCGCCTCGACCGCGGCTTCGGGGGTGCGCGCCAGGGCCTCGGTGCCGTCGGCGCCGAAGGTGAAGTCGGGGCCGAGCAGGCCGCCTTCGACAAAGGCGCGGGCCACCGAGGCCGAGGGTTCATCGCCCGGACCGGCGACAAAATAGGCGACGGTGCTCGGCTCGGGCGCGATGGCGCGCTCGGGCATGCGCACGAGCAGGCGACGGGTGCGGGCGTAGGCCTTCCAGAGCACCAGCCGCAGCGGGTCGCCGGGCGCGTAGCGGCGCATCTCGACCAGGTCGCCGACCAGCTCGCCGCTGGGGTGCGCGTGGCCATCGGCGGCCAGATGGCGCAGGGCGGCGCTCAGATCGACCTGGGCGCGCGCTGGGGCGACGCGCAGCGTGGCGTCGGCGCGGCGGCTGAAGGTCAGCGCGGCGAAGCCGAAGATGTCGCGCACGGTGAAGGCGCGCACCACCGCGATCGGGCGGCCGCGCTCGGTCGGCGTGAAGCGCTCGCGGTCGGCGCCGCGCTCGGGCGCGAGCTTGACGTCGACGCCTTCGGGCGTGCGCCACGACAGGTCGATGACCACCAGCGGCCACCACGCAAAACGCGGCAGGCGCAGGCCCTCGCGTTGCTGGCCGGTCTCGACGTGGCCTTCGACCGGCTCGGTGGTGAGGCGGCGCACGCGCAAGAAGAGGGCGCCGGTGGCCAGCAGCACGCTGAGCAGCGAGGCGGCGACGACCGCGCCGGTGACGTACATGCCGGCGCGCAGCACGAAGTCGGCCTGGCCGCGGCCGTAGAAGAGCAGCACCGCCCAGGCGGCGAGCAGCGTGGTCGCGCCAAAGACGGTCAGCGGCACGGCGTCGCGCACAGGGCGCAACAGCCGCCAGACACGGGCGCGGCGGGTGGGGACGCGGTGCTTCAAACCCGGGCTTCCTCTGTCACCCCGCCCCGATCGACAAGACGACCTTGCCGAACTGCGCGCCTGCTTCGAGGTGGTCGAAGGCCGCCGCGCCCTCGGCCAACGGGAAGATGCGGTCGACCACCGGCGCGATCCGGTGCCGCGCCACAAATTCGAGCAGCGCGGCGAACTCGGCGGGCGAACCCATGGTGCTCGCGAGCAGCGAGACCTGCTTGTAGAACAGGTGCTGCGGCAGCATCGCCGGCCACTTGCCGCGGGTGCCGCCGTAGAAGACGAGCCGGCCCGCCGGGCCGAGCAGCCGGGCCAGCACGCCGAAGCCTTCGCCGCCGGCGCCATCGATGATGACGTCGAAGCCGCCCCGGGTGAGGCTCATCAGCGCCGCGGTGAGGTTGGCGTCCGTGTAGAGCGCGCCGCCCGCGGCGCCGTGGGCTTTGGCCGCTTCGATCTTCTCGGGGCTGCCGCTGGTGACAAAGACCTCGGCGCCAGCGGCTTTGGCCAGCACCAGCGCCGCGGTGGCCACGCCGCCGCCGATGCCGGCGATCAGCACCTTCTCGCCAGCGCGCAGGCCGGCGCGGGTGAACAGGGCGCGCCAGGCGGTGAGCCCGGCGAGCGGCAGCGCGGCGGTCTGGGCCGGTTCGAGGTGGGCCGGTGCGCGGTGCAGGTTGGCCACCGGCACGACGACGTGCTCGGCCAGGGTGCCGTCGCGCGGCAGGCCGAGAATGGTGTACTTCGGGCTCTGGGCGCGGATGTCATCGCCCCAGTCGAGGCCTGGGTCGAGCACCACCGACTTGCCGATCCAATGGGCGTCTTTTTTGTCGCCGACCGCGTCGACCACCCCGAAGGCGTCGCTGCCCGGCACCAGCGGATGGCGAATGCCCGGGTACTGGCCGCGGCGAATCCAGACATCGCGCCGGTTGAGCGCCGCGGCGATGACCCGCACCCGCGCTTCACCGGGCGGCGGCTCGGGCGTGGCCATCTCGCGCACCACCGGCGGCGCGTCGAGGCTTTCGAGGACCAGGGCCTTCATCAACAAGCCTCCTCGGGGCTGGTCAGGACCAGGCAGGCGAAGCCGTCGCGGGTGGCCTGCGCGGTTGCTGCGAGCGGCGCAAACGCGGCGGTGATGGCTTCGATCTGCGCGGTCGCAAATCCAGAGACGATCAACGCGCCGCCGGGCGCGAGGCGGGCGCGCATCTCGGCCGACAGCGCCAGCAGCGGCCCGGGCGGTAGATTGGCCACGATCAGGCCCTGCGTCTCTTGCACCGGCGGCAGCGTCTCGGCGACCGCGATGTGTTCGGCCATGCCATTCTGTGCCGCGTGTCGGCGCGCCGCCGCGCGGGCGAGGCCATCGATGTCGATCGCGCGCACCCGCGGCACGCCCAGCGCGACGACGACCAGCGCCAGCACCCCGGTGCCGGTGCCCACATCAAGCGCCGAGGGCGGCGGCGCATGGGCAGCGCGCCAGGCTTCGAGCGCCTCGACGCAGAGCGCGGTGGTCGGGTGGGCGCCTTCGCCAAACGCGCTGCCGGCGGCGATGCGCAGCGCGCGTCGGCCGGCGGGCACTGGCGTCTCGTCGGCTTCCACGATGGCAAAGCCGGCGCCGATCAGCCGCGCCTCGGCCGAGACGAGGCCCGCCTGCCAGGGGTTGTCATCGGTCGCGAAGTGGATCTCGACCCCGTCGCCGAGTTGCGCGGTCAAGCGCGCGCGCAGGGCGGTCGCGTCGGTCTCGGCGGGGTGCCACGAGCGCACGCGCACCCATCCGGGCGCCGCGCCGCCGGTCTCAGAATCACATAGTTCAACGCCTTGCGCGCCCTCGCCAAAGACCGCGCCGATCGCCTCCTGCGCGCGGGCGGCGGGCACCTCGACCTCCAATCGCAACAGGGCGAATTCCACGGGCGGAGTGTACGCGGCCTCGCCCCCGGATGCATCCCGACCGAGACCCCCACAACCGCCTCGTGGGTCGATTGGCCTTGACCCACCTGGGCCATCTCTCGATCGTTCACTCGAAGCGGCGGGGTTTTCCATGGTCAGAGTTGCGGTCTTTCTGGGGATCTTCGCGACAGGTGCATTCTTGGGCTTCCTGTTGCGGCCGAACGAGCACACCGAGCCGGTGGCGCGTCTCGCCAGCCCCGACACAGACCAGGCGCCCACCCTGACGCCCCAGGGCACGCTGCGGCGCGGTGGTTATCCGTTTGTCACGCCGCTGCTCGATTGCGACTCGGCGCCGGTGGGCCATGCGTCGGCGCTCGGCGCGATGCGCGACCGGTTGCTGACCTCGGTGCAGCGCTTCCGCGCTGCCGGCACGGCCACCCATATCTCGGTCTACGTGCGCGATCTCGACAACGGCGCGTGGTTTGGCATCAACGAAGAGACGGCCTTCGCCCCGGCCAGCTTGATGAAGGTGCCCATCCTGATCGCCCTGCTCGTGCAGGAGGAGATGGAGCCCGGCTACGTACAGCAGCCGGTCTTCTACCCCAACGACATGCCCTTCAATCGGCCGCAGCACATCGTGCCGGGCGAGCGCATCGTGCCGGGGCGCAACTGGCCGCTCTGGGATGTGGCCGAGGCGATGATCATCGAGTCGGACAATAACGCCCTGCACCTTCTGCGGTCGATCGTGCCGCCGCAGACGGTCAACCGCGTGATCAACGATCTGGGCCTGGTGGGTCGTCGCGGGCGCGATGACGGCGACCCCGACGCGCTCTCGGTGCGCACCTACGCCACGGTCTTCCGGGTGCTCTACAACGCCTCGTATCTGGGCCCCGGCACCTCGAACGACGCGCTGGAGATGCTCTCGCGCAGCAGCTTCCGCCGGGCGCTGGTGGCCGGCGTGCCCGAACAGATCACCGTCGCCCACAAGTTCGGCGAGTGGGATCAGCACTTCCGCGACTATAACGCTCGGCAGCTGCACGACTGCGGCATCGTCTACCTGCCCGGCCGCCCGTACCTCGCCTGCATCATGACCCGCGGCCCCGAGCAGGAGCCGCTCATCGGCGTCGTCGCCGACATCTCGAAGCAGATCTTCGAAGAGTTCGCCCGCATCGCCGCGCCCAACTGAATCTCAGCGGGCATCGAGCACGGCGCGCAGGCGATCGGGGCGATCGGTCATGATGCCGTCGACCCCCAGTTTGCACAGGCGCGCCATCGTGGGTTGATCGTCGATGGTCCACACGTTGACCGCGCGATCGCGGGCGTGGGCCGCTTCGAGCAGCGCGGGCGTGATGAGCCAGGTGCCGCCGTACTCGGCGGGCATGTCGAGCACGCGCCAGCGCGGGTCGTCTTCGGGTGTGCCGCCGGTCAGCACCGTCATCACGAAGCGGGTCAACGCCTCGCGCGGGTAGAAGTGCGTCGCCGCGGGCAGCGCTTGGTGCAGCGCGGCGGCGACGGTGTCGTGCTCGCTGCCGACGCAGACGCGCTCGACGGCGCCCTCGGCGCGCAGCAGGTCGGCCAGCGGCGCGGCGGTGGCCGGATCGGCGGGCTTGAGCTCCAGGTTGATGGGCAGATTGGGAAAAGCGCGCAGCACGTCGACCAGGCGGGCGAGGCCGATGCCCTTGCCGCGGAAGGGAAAGGTCGCGCCGTCGGGCGTCCAGCGATAGCCCGCGTCGAGGCCGGCGAGGTCGGGCCAGCGATGCGTGGCGATCGGACCGGTGCCGTCGCTGCACCGATCGAGCGTGTTGTCGTGCCAGACGACCACCTCGCCGTCGGCGAGCAGGTGCACGTCCAGCTCCAGCATCTCGGTCCGGTGGCGCGAGACGGCGGCCCGAAAGGCATAGAGCGTGTTCTCGGGGTACAGCCCGGCGCCGCCGCGGTGGGCGATATGCCGCGGCCGGGTGGGCCGGGTCGAAGGCGGGGCGAACATCGGATCCTCCCTGCGCGGAGATTGAAAATCCGGTCCCCGAAGCGTAGTTTGCGCCGGTACTCGCCGTCGACCCCGAGGCGCACACGCCCGCGTCGGCGGCCCCGCCACGACGAGGGAAACATGGCGAATCAAGATCCGTTCGGCGCCGCCGGCACCCTGAAGACCCCGCTCGGCGCGCTGCGCTACTTCGACCTGGGCGCGCTCGGCCGCCACGGCGTCGGCCATGTCGATCGCCTGCCCTACTCCATCAAGGTCCTGCTCGAGTCGGTGCTGCGCAACCTCGACGGCTTTGCCATCACCGAGGCGCATGTGCGGGCGCTGGCCGACTACAACGCCAAGGACGTCGGCGAGACCGAGATCCCGTTCATGCCCGGCCGGGTGGTCTTGCAGGACTTCACCGGCGTGCCGGCGGTGGTCGATCTGGCCGCCCTGCGCAGCGCCATGGCCCGCCTCGGCGGCGATGTGCAGAAGGTCAACCCGCTCGTGCCCTGCGATCTGGTCATCGACCACTCGGTGCAGGTCGACCACTTCGGCTCGAAGAACGCGCTCGACCTGAACGCCGAGGTTGAGTTCGACCGCAACCGCGAGCGCTACGAGTTCCTCAAGTGGGGCCAGGGCAGCTTCGCCAACTTCCGCGTGGTGCCGCCGGCGACCGGCATCGTGCACCAGGTCAACCTGGAGTACCTCGCCAGCGTGGTGCTCACCCGCGACGAAGACGGCGCGAGCACGGTCTTCCCCGACTCGCTGGTCGGCACCGACTCGCACACCACCATGATCAACGGCCTGGGCGTCGTGGGCTGGGGCGTGGGCGGCATCGAGGCCGAGGCGGTCATGCTCGGCCAGCCGATCTACATGCTCATCCCCGAGGTGGTGGGCTTCCGCCTGACCGGCAAGCTGGCCGAGGGCGCGACGGCGACCGATCTGGTGCTGACCGTGACCCAGATGCTGCGCAAGCGCGGGGTGGTCGGCAAGTTTGTGGAGTTCTTCGGCCCCGGCCTCGCCGAGATGTCGCTGCCCGACCGCGCGACCATCGCCAACATGGCGCCCGAATACGGCGCGACCATGGGCTTCTTCCCGGTCGACGAGCGCACCGTCGAGTACCTGCGCAACTCGGGGCGCGACGAGAAGCTCTGCGCCACCGTCGAGCAGTATGCCCGCGCGGTGGGCCTGTGGCGGGACGACGCGCGCCAGGTCGAGTACAGCGACGTGCTCGAATTGGATCTCGGCGCGGTGCAGCCCTCGCTCGCCGGCCCGAAGCGCCCGCAGGACAAGGTGCTGCTGGCCGACATGAAGGGCCAGTTCCGGCTCGACCTCGAGAAGACCTACAAGGTCGCCGGCGGCCCGCGCGCGGTCGATTTCACCCTCGACGGCGCCGAATACGGTCTCGCCGACGGTGACGTGGTCATCGCCGCCATCACGAGCTGCACCAATACCAGCAACCCCTCGGTGATGGTCGCCGCCGGCCTCGTGGCCCGCAAGGCGCGCGCGCTGGGGCTGCACCGCAAGCCCTGGGTCAAGACCTCGCTGGCGCCCGGCTCGCGGGTGGTGACCGATTATCTCGACAAAGCCGAGCTGTCGGCCGACCTGGACGCCATCGGCTTCCAGACGGTCGGCTACGGCTGCACCACCTGCATCGGCAACTCGGGCCCGCTCATCCCCGAGGTGGGCGACGCCATCCGCAAGGGCGATCTGGCGGCGGCGGCGGTGCTCTCGGGCAACCGCAACTTCGAGGGCCGCGTCAACCCCCTGACTCGGGCCAACTATCTGGCGAGCCCGCCCTTGGTCGTCGCGTATGCCATCGCCGGCACGGTCGACATCGACCTGTACAACGAGCCGCTCGGCACCGGCGCCAACGGGCAGCCGGTCTTCCTCAAGGACGTGTGGCCGAGCAACGCCGAGATTCAGACGGTGCTCAAGCAGTGCGTCACCCGCGAGCAGTTCATCGAGCGCTACGGCGACGTGAACCGTGGGCCGGCGATGTGGCAGGCGATCGAGGTGACCGAGAGCGACGTGTACGCCTGGGACGAGGCCTCGACCTACGTGCAGGAGCCGCCGTTTTTTGTGGGCATGAGCCGCGAGGTCTCGCCCATCACCGCCATCGACGGCGCGCGCTGCCTCGTGCGGGTGGCCGACTCGGTGACGACCGACCACATCAGCCCGGCGGGTTCGATCGCCAAGAACGGCCCCGCGGGGCGCTACCTGATCGAGCGCGGCGTGCAGCCGATCGACTTCAACAGCTACGGCTCGCGGCGCGGCAATGACCGCGTGATGACGCGCGGCACGTTTGCCAACATCCGCCTGCGCAACGAGCTGGCGCCCGGCACCGAGGGCGGGTTGACCACCTATTTCGGGGCCGCCGGCCATGGCGTCGAGCCGGGCGCGGTCACCAGCATCTACGAGGCGTCGGTGGCCTATCAGGCCGCGGGCACGCCGCTGGTGGTGCTGGCGGGCAAGGATTATGGCATGGGCTCAAGCCGCGACTGGGCGGCCAAGGGCACCTTCCTGCTCGGCGTGCGCGCGGTCATCGCCGAGAGCTA
>JAGQJJ010000736.1 GCA_020430675.1 Myxococcales bacterium | reverse complement strand
TGCGCTCGCCGTAGAGCGCGACGATCTGCTGCCAGACGGCTTCGTCGAAGCGCAGCTCGGCGCCGGCCGCGACGGCCAGCGCGTCGACCGTCAGATCATCGGTCGTGGGGCCGAGTCCGCCGGTGGTGATGCAGACGTCAGCGCGGGCGGCGATGGCGCGCAGCTCGTCGGCGATGACGTCGAGCCGGTCGGGCAGCCTTGTGGCGCGGGCGATGCTCAAACCCTTGCCGTGCAGCGCATCGGCCAGCCAGGTGCTGTTGGTGTCGACGATGGTCCCGTCGAGGAGCTCATCGCCGATATTGAGCAGCTCGATACGCAAACGGCCTCCGTGCTGACAAGCGCGGGGAGCCTTTCAACTCGCCGCTACGGTGTCAACCGCAATGATGTTCCTGCCGCCACGTTGCGCTGGACTCAGCCGTCCGGGGGAGTACGATGCGGCGAACGCCGCGTCCGGAGCATCGCACTCCTGACGTCGTACTGGAAGCCGAGGAGGCCGCGATGGCTGATGATGGCCGAAATCCCCGCCCGGAAGATTGGGGCGCGCTCAATCAATTGCCCGAGGAACCGCCGCAGCAGATCATCGCCCCGCGGCGGCGTTATACCATCCCGCCGACGGGCTCGCCGGCGTCGAATCTGATCCCCGCCGACATGGGCGTCGACGTGCCGATCAAGGCCAACCGCAGCTATACCGGTCTGCTCTTCATGGTGCTGATCCTGGCCGGCGCGGGCGGCCTGTACTACGTGATGACCAAGGACGCCGAGAGCGACCGGGTGCGCGGCAACCCGAACATCCAGATCGCCGCGCCCTCGCTGCAGGCGATGGGGCAGGTGCCCGATGACATCAAGGCGCCGCCGCCGCCGACCAAGGCGCTGCTGCGGCTTGAGAGCGAGCCGCCGGGCGCGACGGTCATCGTCAACGGCAACCTGGTGCCCGACAAGACGCCGACCGCGGTGCAGACCATCGCCGAGCAGCCGGTGCATGTGGCCATGTCGCTGGCGGGCCATGTGCCGGCCGAGCAGGACCTGCAGATCGCGGGCGGCGAGGGCATGGCAAAGCTGACGCTGACCCCGGGCGAACCCGAGACGGCGAGCCTGACGGTGACGTCTGACCCGGAGAAGGCGCTGGTCACCCTGGCCGGCGAGGTGATCGGCGAGACGCCGGTCGAGCTGCCCAAGGTGGTGGCGCTGCACCCGATCTCGCTGCGCATCCGCAAAGAGGGCTTCTACGATCACACCGTGCTGGCGACGCTGACGGCGGGCCAGGCGGCGCGCATCGGCGTGCGGCTCGCGCCCGATATCGGCGAGCGCAAGAACGCGACGATCAGCATCGAGACCAACCCGCTGGTGGCCAACATCGACAGCATGGGCCCCGACGGCAAACCCAAGCGCGAGGGCACCACCGGCATGCGGCCGGTTGAGATCTTCGGGCGTATGGGGTTCTATCTGAACCTGGTGGCCAAGGCGCCGGGGCACGGCGACGCCCAGGTCGCGCTCGACATCAAGGATCCGTATTACACGCTGGTGCTGCGCCTGCCGCCGCCGGTGATCGAGTACGGCACGCTCAGCCTTGAGGGGCCGAAGGATCTGACGGTCTACCTCGACAGCGAAGAGCTGGATCCGCTGCCGCTGAAAGCCAGGCAGGTCAAGGCCGGCGAGCATGATGTGGTGGTGGTCGACGCGGCGACGCGGGCCAAGGTCAACACCAAGATCGCGGTGGGCAAGGATCAGTCGGTGACCCGCAAGATCGTCAGGAAGTCGGACGGCACCCTGGCCGTTGAGTAGCGCGGTCACCCCGGGTGGGTGGCGACACGGCCCGCGCATCGCGATGCACGCCTTTATCGCCGCCGCCGGCCCCGGCGCGGCTTCTCGCCCTTCGGCGCATAGGTCACCAGAATGCGCGCGGTGCAGGCCCCCGGCGGCTCGATGCGGCGCAGGGCGCGCTCGACGCATTGGCCAAGCGCGGGGTGGATCAGCGTCGTCTCGGCGAGCGTGGCGTCGACCTTTGCCGGGGTGGCGGTGGTGACGACGTCAAAGGTCATGCGGCCGCGGCGCACCGGGCCTTCGTCGATGGCGTCGACGTAGCACTCGGCGAAGCGCGCGGCGGCGGCGTCGAGCGACTTGCTCAGCGCGGCCTGCGGGCAGGCGGCGTCGGCTTCGAGCACGCGGGGCAGCGCTTCGACGGGCAGGTCTCGGTCGAGGATCTCGATCTCGGCCCAGGGCGGTTCAACCTGCACGATGCTGCGCGGCGCCGCGCCCTTAAAGGCGGCGGGCGCAAACGGGATGGGCACGCGCGCCCCGGCGGGCGGCACCGGGGCCGAAGGATCGACCGGCATGGTGCCGGGGTTCCAGCCGGCGACACGCCAGGCGCCCTCCTGCATCTCGAACCACGCGGTGAAGACGTGCGCGGCGCCCTTCAGCTCGATGAGCGCTTCAGCGACGAGCCGCCCGTCGACCGTGCGCAGGCGCCAGAGATCGACGAAGCGGTAATCGCCCGGACCCGCGACCATGCCGCGCAACGCAAAGGCCTCGGGGTCGGCCTCGCGCACGAAGAGCGGGCGCGCCGCGGCGCCGGTGAGGAAGACCTGCTCGGCGAAGAAATGGCGGGCGACCACTTCCGGGTCGAGGCGCTTTGTCTCGACGGGCTGGGCGTCATCGCCGCCGCAGCCGGCCAGGCCGCCGAGCAGCGCGCAGATCAGCATGGGCGTAAGGCGCATCATTCGGGCGCTTCGGTGGTCAACGCGAGGTCGGGCAGCGCGGTGTGGGCAACGAGCAGCAGCGCGATCAGGCTGCCGTGGTCGAGCGCGTCGCCCGGCCGGACCAGCGCGCCGGTGACATCGGGCGAGCGCTTGAGCGCGCCGGCGAGCGCGGTGCTGACGGCGTCAAGGTCGATGCGATCGGCGCGGTCGGGCACCTCGACGCGCTCATCGCTGACGGCGATCTCGACCTTGCCGGCCGTCCGGTTGATCGACAGCA
>JAGQJJ010000735.1 GCA_020430675.1 Myxococcales bacterium | reverse complement strand
CCGCCGCCCGGCGAAGGCGGTACCCGCTCGGGCCTGATCGCGCCGCCGCCGGAAGACTGATCAGCCGCAGGGCGCAATGAAGCAGGCCGCGGCCTCAAGGTTCGACGCCGGCGGCTGGGCGCCGCAGCTCTCGCCGATGGCCAGGTCGGGCGCCCACGTCCACTCATTGAACTGAAGTTCGCCCACGTACTCGGCCAGGCCGCACTGGTTGTAGGCGCGCACCTCGGCGCGGCGCACCCAGCGCGTGGTCTGGCGGTAGAACAGGCCCACCTTGCTCCGCGGGATGAGGCCGGTGAAGGCCTGCACGGTCTGATCGCTGGCCGACTCGACCCAGGTGCGGTTCTCCGACTCGCTGTCGCCCTGGGCGACGATGTCATCGGTGCGCACGCCGTTGCTGAAGTTCCAGGTGCGGGTATCGCTGCGCGACTCGGAGTCCTGATAGCTGCGCTGGCGGGCGCGGGTCAGCGCGAAGGTGCCGCTGATGTTCTCCGACGTGGTGTCGGTGACCGTGCTGCCAAACGCCGTCGTCTCGTTATGGCTGCCCGACATCGAGAAGCCGCGATCGCTGGTGCGCGTGCGGCTCTGGCCCGAGTCGGCGCCGATCGAGCCGCCGGCCTTGACGCCCAGGGTGGTCGAGACGCTGCCGCTGACCTTGGCGAAGCCGGGGATCGAGCCCTCGGCCGAGGCGCCGACCGTGCCCGACCAGCTGCCTTCGCCGTAGAGCCGGTTGAGGCGGCTCTCGTAATCGGTGTTGCTCTCGCCCTCGCGGCGGCTCCACGACCACGACTCGCCGTCGCTGCTGCTGAAGTTCATGTTATTGGCCTCGGAGTGGCCATAGGTCACGCCGATGGTCTCCGAAGTGCGCTCGTCTTCGGTCTGCGATCCGCCGAGCGTGCGGCTGCGCGTCTCGCCCTCGCTGATGCCTTCCTGCCAGTCCTGCGTGCGGCTCGCGCCGTGGGTCTGGCTGAAGTCGCGGCTGACCGTCACGCTGACCGACTGCTGGCGGAACTCGGTGACGGTCTCGCTGTAGCTGACCTGGCTGCCGATGCTGCCGGGGATGCAGCCCGAGACGGGCACCGGCTCGTAGCGCTCGGCCAGCTCGCGCTTGCCCGAGTGCACGACCTCGATCGGCCGATGCACGCTGACCGGCAGCGCGGTCTCGACCGTGTTGCCCTGCGCGTCTTCGGCGATGATGCGCAGGCCGGTGGTGTAGAACTGCTCGCCCTCGGGCACCGGGTTGAACAGGATGGGCTCGCCCACCACGCCCAGGTCATCGCGGTCGGTGGGGGTCTCGTAGCGATGCTCGGCGTCCCAGGTGCCCTCGACGCCGTTGACGCGCGCCACCTCGTAGATGAAGCGCACCGGCTTGAGGCCGACCGCGCGCACCGAGAGCTTGTAGGCCAGCCCGGGCAGTGCGCGCAGGGCCGGCGCGGCGCACTCGGCGTCGACCGGCTGGAACTCTTCGATCAGCAGCGACGGCCCCACATCAACCTTGAGCTGCCGCGGCGTGCGGGTCTCGGTGACGGTGCCGTCTTCGGCCTCGGCGATGATGGTGACCGTGCCGTCGAAGACGCCCGGCCGGCCGGTCGCGGTGAACGGGTTGGTGTAGGGCCCGAAGCGCGAGACCCGCAGCACCTGCTCGGCGTGCCCGCCTTCGGTGATCAGGCCGTCGTAGAGCGGCGAGACGCCAAACGCGACCGCTTCGGTGCGCCCGTCATCGGTGGTGTACCGGCCTTCGAACAGCACGCGCAGATCGGCGTTGGCCAGGAAGCTGCGATCGCCGTCGGGATCGGTCGCTGCCGGGTCGTTGACAAAGATGGCGAAGCTCTGCCCGACGACCAGATCGTAGGTCGACAGACCGGTGACGTGCAGGTCGCCCTCGGCGGGGGCCTCGTCGGCGCAGCCCCAGAGCAGGGCCGCACAGAGCGCGATGGGCGTCGACAGGCGCAGGCGCATGGTCATCTCCTCACCCGCCGCAGGGGCTGATATAGCACTGGGCCTCGGGCAGCTCCGAGGCCGGGGGCTCGGACGAGCAGTCGTCGCCGATGGCCAGCTCGGCGGCCCACGTCCACTCGTTGAACTGAAGCTCGCCGGCGTGGTTGGCGAGGCCGCACAGGTCGTAGGTGCGCACCTCGGCGCGGCGCACCCAGCGGCTCGTCTGGCGATAGAAGATGCCGACCTTCGTGCGCGGGATGAAGCCGCGCAGGCTCTGGCGGGTGGCGAGGCTCTCGGATGTGACCCAGGTGCGGGCCTCGACCTCGCTCATGCCCTCGCTGACCGCCTCGCTGGCCGAGACGCCGTCCGAGAGGTTCCAGCTGCGGCTGTCCTGGCGCGACTCGGTGTCGTTGAACGAGCGCTGCCGCGACTGGGTGAGCGCGTACGAGCCGCTCAGCGAGCCGCCCTGGCTCTCGCCCACGGTGCTGCCGAAGCTCTGGGTCTCGTCGTGGTTGCCGCTCATGCCGTAGCCGGTGTCGACGCTGACCCGGTTGCGGGTGCCGGTGGTGCCCTGGGTGCTGGCGCCGACGCGCACGCCGACGGTGGTCTCGGCGCGGCCGCTGACCTTGGCGAAGCCGGGGATCGAGCCCTCGCCCGAGACGCCGACCGTGCCCGACCAGCTGCCCTCGCCGAAGACCATGTTCATGCGGCTCTCATAGTCTTCATTGCTCTCGCCCTCGTTCACGTTCCACGACCAGCTCTCGCCGTCGCGGCTGGAGTAGCTCATGTTATTGGCTTCGCTGCGGTTATAGCTGACCCCGTAGGTCTCTTGCGATTGCTCGCCTTCCCACTCGCTGCCGCCAAGGCTGTTGCTGCGACTCTCACCGACGGTGATGCCCTCGCGCAGCGTCTCGCTGACGGTCGTGCCGCTCTGGCGGCGCCAGTTGCTGCTGACGGTCAGGCTCACGCTCTGCTGGCGCGTCTCGGTGTGGGTCTCGCTGTATTCGACCGCGCTGCCGATGCTGCCGGGGATGCAGC
>JAGQJJ010000734.1 GCA_020430675.1 Myxococcales bacterium | reverse complement strand
AGGCAGCTTCGGCCTCGGCGACGTGCGCGTCACCGGCCGCGCGGTGCTCTACAGTCAGGAGACCCTCGATGACCCGAGCGGCTTCTCACTGGCGTTGGCCGCCGACCTGTATGCGCCGACCGGCGACCCCGATGAGTTCCGCGGCGACGCCTTCCGCGCCGAGCCCCGCCTGGCGTTCGATTATGCCTTCAGCGGCGGTCTGCGGGTGCTGGCCAACCTGGGCTATCAGATCCGCGAGGCGCGGCGGTTTCGCAACGTCGAGGTCGACGATCTGATCACCTACGGCGCGGGCGTCATCGTGCCGGTCGGCGACGCCGTTCAGGTGCTCGGCGAGGTCAACGGCGCGGTCTCGGCGCTGGCGGCGACGCTCGACCCCGAAGAGACCCCGCTGGAGTTGCTTGGCGCCGGGCGATTTTTCATCACCCCGGCGTGGACGGTGCTCGCCGGCGCCGGCACCGGCCTCATCCCCGGCTTTGGCATGCCCGACTTTCGCCTGCTGCTCGGCGTGGCGTACACCGCCGAGGCCGATCGCCAGAAGACGCCGCCCCCGCCGACCGACCGCGACGGCGATGGCTTGATCGATGACAGCGATCTTTGCCCCGACGACCCCGAAGACAAAGATGGCTTCGAAGACGTCGATGGCTGCCCCGACCCCGACAACGATCAGGACGGCGTTCTCGACACCGATGACAAGTGCCCGCTCGATCCCGAAGACAAGGATGACTTCGAAGACGCCGATGGCTGCCCCGAGCCCGATAACGACAAGGATGGCATCCTCGACAACGTCGACCAGTGCCCCAATGAGCCCGAGGTGATCGACGGCGTCGCCGACGAAGACGGCTGCCCCGACGCGCCGCGCCTTCAGGTGCAATGTGACCGCATCGAGCTCAACGGCGCCATCTACTTCGAGACCGACAGCGCGGTCATCCGCAAGGTCTCGTTTGCCTTGCTCGATGAGATCGCCGCCGCCCTGGCCAAACACGCCGAGATCAAGAAGGTCAGCATCGAGGGCCACACCGACGACCGCGGCTCGGACGAGTACAACCTCGACCTGTCGACCCGCCGCGTGGAGTCGGTGCGCGACTACCTCGTCGGCAAGCAGGTGGCGTCAGAGCGCCTGGTCTTCAAGGGCCTTGGCGAGGGCAAGCCCATCGCCGACAACGCCACCGAAGAGGGCCGCGCCAAGAACCGGCGGGTTGAGTTCCGCATCGTCGAAGCCGACGAGCGGCCGGAGTGCCAGCCGAAGACCCCTTGAACCGAGGCCCACGCCCGCGATGGCATCCCCCGGGAGGCCATCGCGGGTGGGGCATGATCAGAACGACTCGACGTAGGCCCTGAGCAACTCGAGCTCGGCGTCGGTGATCAGATCGGTGTCAAACGCCGGCATGAACAAGTTCGCCACGCCATACTGGTCGCCGCCGTTGCCCTCGCGCACCTTCTCGAGGACCTCGTGGGCCTCGCCCATCAACGGCGTCAACGCCCGACCGCCCGAGCCATCGGCGTCGTGGCAGTTGGTGCAGAAGCGCAGGAACAGGCCCTCGCCGTCCGCCGGCTTCTCCGCCTCACCGAGCCACGTCCAGATCGCGTCGAGCGTAGCGTCGTCGATGATGTTCTCGCCGTAGGCCGCCATCGCGCCGGCGAACTCATCCAGATCATCGCGGCCGTTGCGCACGACGTAGGTGTTGTACCCCCAGTCGGCCGGGTTGCGGATGTCGGGCCCCAGGCTCGTGCCGCCGCCGTCGGCGCCGTGGCACGACGAGCAGATCTGCATGAAGACCATCTGCCCGTCCGGCCCGCCGCCGCCGCCTTCACCGCCGGCCCCGCCGGCACCACCCATGCCGCCCATGCCGCCGCCCATATCCTGCGTCGAGTCGCTGCCGCCATCATCACAGCCGGCCGCGACCGCCAACGCCAACGCCAGAAAACCGATTCTCCCCAGAGAACGCTTCACCGTTTTTTCCTCCATCAAGTCACGCCACTCGGGCACGCCCGATGTACCCGAAGCACTGGGGCGGATGCCAGCCGCGAAGCCGGGCGAGGTGATTTTTCGCGACGAGGGCCAGCGGCTGCCCGAGATATTGAAGCAGCCGAAGCGCAGCGGACCCGCGCCGCGCTTGCGCCCCGGCCTCGACCGGCCACGTCCGCCCCTGTGGGGGTGGAATTTTCCGACAGATTATTCGAACGGATCCCCGCCGCCGACTGCAATCCCCTCCCAGAGACGCGGCGTTGTCTCATGCGCTGCCCGACGATGGAGGGGGGTCCAGATGCCTGGCCGCATCAGTGTCTTCGTGTGCCTTCTGCTTCTCGCGGCGTGCGGAGAAGAGTCCGCCTCGCCCGGCGCCCTGCCGGATGCGATGGGAGACGACCCGACGGCACCCGATGCCTCGCCGATCGGCGGGCAGCTCGACGCAGCCCCGCCGATACCGGCCGATCAGGGCGAGCCCGATGCCGCGCCGCTCGATGGCACCCCGCCCGAAGCAGACGCCGCCCCGCCGCTTGACGCCACGCCCGCCGACGCGCTCATGCCCGACGCCGCACCGCTCGACGCGGGCCCCGAACTGCCTGATCAGGCGCCGCCCGACCCCTGCGATCCCGATCCCTGCGCCGCGGGCGGCCAATGCACGGTGACCGCCGACGGTGCGCGTTGTGACTGCCCGCCCGGGCGCTTTGGTGTCGACTGCGCCGAGAACTGCGCCCAGGGCCATTGCGTCGGCGACGTCGCCTGCGACGCCATCACGGGCGGCGAGCGCGTCTGCCAGGCCTGCGCCCCGGGCTGGTACGGCGACGAATGCGAACAGGCTTGCGCCGCCGATGGCTGCATGGGCGAGGTCGTCTGCGCGCAAGCCACCGGCGCCGTGATCTCATGCGCCGGATGCGCGCCGGGGCGGTTCGGGGGCACCTGCGACGTGGCCTGCGCCCAGGGCAACTGCCTCGGCCCCGTCGCCTGCGCCCAGGCCGACGGCACCGCCCGCGCCTG
>JAGQJJ010000733.1 GCA_020430675.1 Myxococcales bacterium | reverse complement strand
CTCTCGCCGCGCCCCATCGATTAGGCCCGCCACCCCCGCGCCGATGGGGGTGACCTCGCATCACCGCCGTATGGCCCGGCGACGCTGATCGCAGTACCATGCGCTGCGCGGCGCCCAAGGCCGCATGAACCGGCTTCTCCGACAGCGCGAGGACCGTGCGAGAGCGTCTCCCCCTGCCCACGCTGGCCGTGCTCCTGGTGATCAGCGGTGCCACCCGCGCCCGGGCCGATGGCGTGCAGGTCGAGCAGTTCGAGCCGGTGCCGGGCAGTTCGGGGCTGCTGAACGTGCGAACGCCCGATCTGCTGCCGTCCGGCGGCCTCACCCTCTCACTCTACGGCAGCCTGGCCAGCTCGCCGCTGCGCCTGACGCCGACGCTGGCCGGCGATCCGCGCGACGCTGGCGATGTGATCGACTCCTCGCTGCGCTTTGAGGTCGGCGGCGCCTATGGTCTGCTCGACGGCCTGGAGCTGTCGGCGGCATTGCCCGTGGCGTTCTCGTTGGGCGAAGGGGACTTCTCCGTCGGCGGTCTCAGCCCCGCCGACCGCGCCGAGGCGGGCCTGGGCGACATCCGCCTGGGTGTCATCGCCGATCCGATGCGCCTTTTTCGCGGCCGCCCGCTGGCCGAACACTTCCGGCTGGCCGCCGCCGCGATCACCTGGATGCCGACCGGCTCGGAAGCGCGCCTCGAAGGCGAGGGCAACGTGCGCGTCGAGCCGCGCCTGCTCGCCGAGGCCCACGCCGGCCCGTGGCGCGCCGCGTTCGACCTGGGCTACCACCTGCGCCCCGAGACCACCCTGTTTACGCTCGTCAACGGCGACCAGCTCCGGTGGCGGCTTGGTCTGCAGGCGCCGCTGGGCGTCGAAGGGCTCGTGGCCCAAGCCTCGGTCTTCGGCAGCCATCACCTCGCCGAGCAGCCGCTGACCAATGATGTGCAGCAGCTCGAATCGACCACCGATTACGATCCCATCGAAGGCTTGCTGGCCGCCGCGTGGCGCCTGCCGGGCGGCTTTCGGGTGCTGCTCGGCGGCGGCGCCGCGCTCAAGGACGGCGTCGGCGCCCCGCGCTGGCGCGTCGTGCTCGGCCTGGCCTTCGCGCGCCCCAACGAGGCCTGGGCCTCCTATGGCGTCGACCACGACCACGATGATGATGGCATCGACGATGACTTCGATCTGTGCCCCTTCGAGCCCGAGAATCGCGATGGCATCCGCGACGACGATGGCTGCCCCGAGCAGCCGCTGCCGGCCCTGAAGCCCTGGCAGGCCGCCGGGCCGCCCACCGACGCCGACGGCGATCGCATCCCCGACGAGCTGGATCTGTGTCCGAGCGACCCAGAAGACTTCGACGGGTTCCTCGACACCGATGGCTGCCCCGAGGCCGATGACGATGGCGACGGGCTGGCCGACGCCCAGGATCACTGCCCGCGCGTGGCCGAGACGCTCGATGGCTTCAAGGACGACGACGGCTGCCCCGAGGTGGGCCCAGACACCGACGGTGATGGCATCGGCGACTTCCAGGAGCTGTGCCCCAACGAGCCCGAGTCCAGGAACGGCGTGCGCGACTTCGATGGCTGCCCCGAGGTGATCCCCGCGGCCGCTGCGCCCACGGGTTACGCCCCGTTGGCCGAGGGACCAGCGCCGCTGCCGCCCTTGCCGCAAAGCCGTGACACCGATGGCGACGGCCTGCCCGACGTGGACGACCTTTGCCCCACCGCCGCCGAAGACCTCGACGGCTACGCCGATGGCGACGGCTGCCCCGACGACGATGACGATGGCGACGGCGTGGCCGACGCCGCCGATGCCTGCCCGCGCGTGGCCGGCGATGCGCCCGACGGCTGCCCCAAGGTGGGCCCCGACGCGGACGGCGATGGCATCGGCGACGCCGACGACGACTGCCCGCTCGAACCCGAGACGATCGACGGCGTGCGCGACGCCGACGGCTGCCCCGAGTTGGTGGCCGAGGCCGACCTGCACATCGCCTCGCCGACGCTGGTGCTGCCGGCGCTGGTGCCCGATGGCGACCCCGACCACGACGGCCTCTCGGGCGAGGACGACCTTTGCCCCACCGAGGCCGAAGACGCCGACGGCTTCCAGGACGGCGACGGCTGCCCCGAGGCCGACGATGACGGCGACGGCCTGCCCGACGTGCGCGACCGCTGCCGGCTCGTCGCCGAGACGTCGAACTTCTACGACGACGACGACGGCTGCCCCGATCTGGCCCCGGCCGCGGTCGCGGGCATCATCGGCGCGGTCGAGAGCATTCAGTTCAAGGTCGGCCGATCCGACCTGCGTCCCATCGCGCTGCCCACGCTCAAGCGGGTGGCGGCGGCGATGAAGCGGTATCCGCGGATGCGCTTGCAGATTGACGGGCACACCGACAGCACCGGCACGCGCGAGCGCAACTACGAGCTGTCGAATGATCGCGCCGCCTCGGTACGGGCCTGGCTGATCGCGCAAGGCGTGCACCAGAGCCGCCTCAGCTCGTTCGGCTACGGGCCCGATCGGCCCATCGCCGACAATCGCGACTTGAAAGGACGCTATCTGAATCGGAGAGTAGAGCTCAGATACGCCGAAGCCCGACCAGGAGTCGAACCATGAACCGATCGCGCACGCTCTTCGCTTGCCTCGTGATCCTGACCGCCAGCCCCGCCGCCGCCGAACCTTGCGGCGGCCTCGCCTTCGACGGCGGCCGCGTCGTCTCGGCGCGCCCGCTGCGCGCCGTCGAGAAGCCGGCGCCGGTCGAAGCCGAATGCCTCGATGCCATCGGAAAACAGCTCGGCGGGCGCGCTTCGGTGCGCTCGATCACGGTCGCGGTGCGCCTTTCGGACGCCGAGCGCGCCGCGGGCGCGGGCATGCGCATCGGCGATCAGGTCAAAGCGGCGCTGGTGCGCGGCGGCGTGCCCGAAGCGCGCGTCTCGGTCGTGGTGCCCACCGCGACCGAAGGCGAGCAGGGCACGCTGGCGATCACCTTCACCGAGAAG
>JAGQJJ010000732.1 GCA_020430675.1 Myxococcales bacterium | reverse complement strand
TCGTCTCGGCGCCGAGCACGCTCGACGTCATGATCGACGGCCTCACCGACAACGCCGAGACGCATCACGTCGCCCAGGCGCTCGGCGCCTGGCCCGAGGTGGCCGGCGTGACCATCGTCGAGAGCTTCATCCAGGGCCCGACACCGCGCAGCACCATCCGGCTGACGGTGCAGAAGCTCGCCGCCAGCACGCTCGCCGCGCGCATCGAAGCCGCCCGCGGCCTGGGCCTGCGCGTCGAGAGCCATACCTTGCGCCGCGTCTTCGCCCGCTTCGACCCGGCCCTGCGCGTGCAGCTTGCCCTGCGCGTCGAGCGCCTCAAGAACGGCACCGGCGAGAAGGCCGAAGACGCGATGCTCGCCCCGCTGACCAAGGTGCTCGCGACCGCGCTCGGCGGCCTGCCCGCGGTGGTCGTCGCCGACAGCGCCGCCCCGTTCACCGTGCGCGGCACGCTGCGCTACGTGGGCGCCGCCGACGCCGCCATCGAGCTGAGCCTGCAGACGCCCGACGGCGCGGTGCTGGCCGAGACCCGCCTCGTCGGCCCTGGCATGCATTTCAGCCGCACGGTGCGCAAGGCGGCCGCCGACCTGCAGGCGCAGGGGCTGGCCAAGGTGCTCGGCGACAAGAATCTGCGCATCCTGGCCGGCATTCCGCTCGCCCTGCCCATGCCCACCGCGGTCGCGAGCCGCATCGAGCGCTTCGAGCCCCAGCCGGCGACCGTGGGCGCGCCGATGCAGATCGAAGTGGTGCTGCGCAGCCTCGACGCGCCGCTCGACGACGCGCTGCTCGAAGTGCGCGATGCCGCCGGTACCCTCTGGGCCAGCCAGCGCGTGCCCCAGGTGCCCGCCGACATGCCGCTGACCATCCCGCTCGCCGGCCCGTCCGCCGCCACGCCCGGCGCCATCGAGGTCACCGCCACCCTGCGCGCCCGCCGCGACGGCCGCTGGCTCACCGAGCACCGCAGCGCGGTGGTGGTCGTGCGGCCCGAAGCCATCGCCCGCTGGTCGGGCGCCCCGCCCTGACCGCGCATCGCTGTCAGGTCCGCCGCATGCCGCGTCCGGTGCCTTGATATTCAAGGAGGCTCCTGATGCGCTCTTTCACTGCCTTCATGGCACTTCTTCTCGTGGCGGCGTGCACCGAAGACACCACCGAGCTGGCCAACCCGGCGCCGGTCGAAGAGGGCTGCGACGGGGGCAAGTCGTTCATGGACGATGTCTCGGTCCACCCCATGCCGGCCGACGACACCTGCGATGATCTGCCCGAAGCCTGGCAACGCTTCGCCACTGCAAATCGCGACTGTGAGCATGCCGGGGACTGCGTCGTGTTCGGCGGCACCGGCACCTGTGACTGCGCGCCCACGCTGGGCATCCAGGTCATCAACCGCCGCGCGCTGGCGCAGGCGCGGGCGTTTGCCGATCGCTTTGCAAGCGACGAATGCGCCGAGTTGCGGGCCCGCACGGGCGTCTGTGATGAGCCGGACTACGGTGTGGCCTGCCGCAATGGCTTCTGCAGTCTCGGCGCCGCGGGCTGCTGCTTCAACTGCCCAGAGCCGCCCGATCCGATGGACGCCGCCGTCGACGGGCCCGACCACGGCTCGCCCGGGCCCGTGATCGACGCCGGCCCGATCCCCGACGCCGGCCCGCCGGTCGACGCCGGCGCGGGCATTGACGAGGGCGCTGGCTTCGACCCGAACGCCTGCGATGCCTGCGCGGCCGATGAGATCTGCGTGCAGTTCTTCGACGGCGACTGCGGCGGCGGCCAGCCCCGGTGCGTGCCGGCGACGCCCAACTGCCGGGCCGCCGAATGCACCGCCGAGTGCGAGGCCGAGATCTGCGATGCGCCGTTCGGCCGCTGCCGCGACGTGCCCGGCTGCGACGGCGCGCTCCGGGGCGCGCTGCATTGCTACGGGCCTTGAGGGCATCCCCCGAGAAGGAAACCCACATGCGCACCCTACTTCTCCTCCTACTTCTGCTCGGCGCGATGGCATGCGGCGAAGAAGACATCGCGGTGGATGTCGACTACCCGCCCGATTCTCCCTGTGCGGTCTGTGGCCACAAGCTCTGCGTGCAGTATTTCGATGGCACCTGCGGCGGTGGCCGTGTGCATTGCGTGGCGGCCACACGGCGCTGCCGCGCCCCGGAGTGCACCGCGGGTTGCCAGGCCGAGGTCTGCGTTGAACCCTACACGGCCTGCAACGGTATACCGGGGTGCGGCGGCGTACCCGAAGCGCTCAAGTGCTACGGGCCCTGAGGACGGCGATCGGCGCTGTCTTCGCGTCGACATGCCCACTGCAAGACCCACTCCTCAAGGAACCTGCTCCTGACGGAATTTGTTTGTAGTCGCAAGGCCTCTGTGTCTACTCTTGCCACCTGTTGTTGCGGGCCGCCGACAGTTTGACCAGGCAGGACACGACATGAACCCCCGAGAACTGGTGGGCCGTACCCTCGGCCACAAGTTCCTTCTGGAAGCAATGATCGGTCGCGGCGGCTTCGGGGCTGTCTACCGCGCGTCACAGCTGCCGCTCGGCCGCATGGTGGCGGTCAAGGTCAACCTGCATCTGCGCCACGGCGCGCTTCGCACGCGCTTCGTGCGCGAAGCGCGCGTATTGTCCGAGTTGCGGCACCCGGGCTGTGTGATGCTCCTCGACTTTGGCGAGGAGCCCGATGGCCTGTTCTACATGGTTCAAGAGTATGTCTTCGGGCGCTCACTTGGCCGAATCCTGGCAGCCGAGGGCACCGTATGCCCCGAGCGCGCGACAGGCATCACGGCGCAGATCCTCGATGCGCTCCAGGCGGCCCACCAACGCGGGATCATTCACCGAGACATCAAGCCCGGCAACGTCATGCTCGCCGAACGTGTCGATGGACGTTCTCGATGATGATGATCGCGTCGTCGACGATGATCCCGAGCGAGAGGATCAGCGCCATCAGCGAGATGAGGTTGATGGTGATCCCGAGCAGCATCATCACGACGACGCCGCCCGCG
>JAGQJJ010000731.1 GCA_020430675.1 Myxococcales bacterium | reverse complement strand
TCGCGTCGGGTCGGCTCATCGCCTGCGCGGCCACGAAGTCGACCACCGAGCTGCCGATGATCAGCCCGAGGAAGCGCCAGTCCCAGCAGCCATAGAAGTAATAACTGGCCGCGAGCAGCACCGCGTTGCGCGCTCGCACCCCGCCGAAGCGCTCGGCCGCCCAGCGCAGGGCAAAGGCGACCGGGAAGAAGAGCGCAAAAGCGAACGAGTTGAACAGCATCGGCGGGCGTCAGCCGACTCCGCCCAGATAGAGCACCTGCCCGGTCAACTGGCCGGCCTCGGGGCGCGCGAAGCACTCTACGGCGTAGGCCACATCGTCGAGTTCAGCCTTGCTGCGGAGCGGCAGGCGATCGAGCAGCGCCCGCATCTTGCCCTCGGGCACGCCGCGGATGAGATCGGTGTCGACGGGGCTTGGACCCACCAGATTGCAGGTGATGCCCAGCGGGGCCAGCTCGCGGGCCAGTACGCGGGTCGCCGTCTCAAGCGCGGCCTTCGACGCGGCGTAGGCCAGCTCGCCTTCGAGCCGCAGGGGAACCGCGATCGTCGTCAGGTTGACCACGCGCCCGTACTGGCGGCGGCGCATGAGCTTGGCCGCCTCGCGCGTCGCGGCGAACGCGGCGATGTAGTTGAGCTCAGCGGCCGCCCGCAGCGCGTCGGTGGGAGTCAACAGCGCGGGGTTCATCGAGGCGGCGCCAGCGTTGTTGATGAGCACGTCGAGGCGGCCGTGGCGGCCATGGGCGGCGCGCACGAAGCGGCGCAACGCGGCCTCATCGGTGACATCGACCGCCATGTCGAAACCGGCGGCGCCGTGGTCGGCCGCCGCCAGGCTGCGCGCGCCGGCGGCGACACAGGCCCCGGCGGCGCGGAATCGCTTGGTCAGAAAGGCCCCGATGCCCCGGCTGGCGCCGGTGACGAGCACCGTCTGCCCGGTGAAGCTCATGCCGCCGCGTCCAGCAGCTCGGCGCACCACTCGGCGAGGGCGCGCAGGCTGCGGAAGGGGCTGCGGCTGCGCGACAGGGCGCGCGCGTCGGCGACCACGACGTCGGCGCCGAAGCGCGCGTTGACCGCGTCTTCCACATCGGCGGCGAAGTTCACCAGGTCCATCGAGTCGAGCGGCCCGCCATCGCCGAACAGCGGCGCGTCATCGGCCGGCAGTTTTCGGTGGGGCAGGGCCTCGCGGAACGTCTCGCGCAGCAAAGTCAACAGCGCTTCGGTCTCGGTCATGCGCTCTCCGCAGTCTGAAGCCGGGCCGGCGCAGTATCGAGGGGCCGCGCAAGCGCGGTCAAGCCCCCGCCCGATGACATGGCGGGAAGAATTTGTCGCCGGCCTGGGGTTGACGTGGGCGCCTCGGTGCTCAACGGGTTCTGCGAGGCCGGTCGCCGATTGATCGGCCCCGTGGCGGTTCAAAGTTCTCTGGCGCGGCGCGCGTTCGGCCACTTGCCGAGGTCGCAGTGGTGTGTCTTGTGGTCGACGCCCCGCGCGCTGACTCCCACAGGAGGAGATCGTGCCTCGCTTCATGCCTTCTCTGCTCAGCGGCGCCGCCGGCGCTGCGTTGGCGTTTGCCTTGCTGCCGGGTCTGCGCGGCGAGGACGCGCCGGGCCCCGCGTTGCCCGGCGTCGCCCACGCCCAGGCAGAGCCGCGGAGCGACACCGGCTGGCCCGACGTGGCCGAGCGCGCGGTGCGCAGCGTGGTGAACATCGCGTCGACCAAGACCATGCGCTTCGACCGCGGGCCGATGGCCGATCCATTCTTCCAGTACTTCTTCTTCGGCCCGCAGCGCCCGCCGCCGGTCGAGCGCAGCGGCAGCCTCGGCTCGGGCGTCGTCGTCAGCGCCGACGGCCTGGTGCTGACCAACAACCATGTCGTCGAGGGGGCCGATGACATCAAGGTCACCCTGACCGACGGTCGCGAGTTTGATGCCAAGGTCGTCGGCACCGACCCCAAGACCGATGTGGCGGTCATCCGGCTGCAGGGCAAACCCGAGCGGCTCGAGGCCATGCCGCTCGGCAGCTCCGACAGCTTGCGGCTCGGCGAGACCGTGCTGGCCATCGGCAACCCCTTCGGCCTGGGCCACACGGTGACGATGGGCATCGTCTCGGCCAAGGGGCGCGCCAACGTCGGCATCACCGATTACGAGGACTTCATCCAGACCGACGCCGCCATCAACCCCGGCAACTCGGGCGGCGCGCTGGTCAACGCGCGCGGCGAGCTGGTCGGCATCAACACCGCCATCGCCAGCCGCACCGGGGGTTACCAGGGCATCGGCTTTGCCATCCCCAGCACGATGGCCGAGTCGATCATGAACAGCCTGGTGAAAGACGGCCACGTCAGCCGGGGCTGGCTCGGGGTGGGCATTCAAGACCTCGATGACCGCCTGGCGCGGCACCTGGGCGTCGCCGAAGGCACGCATGGGGTGCTGGTCACCTCGGTCGTCGACGACACGCCCGCCGCCGAGGCCGGCCTCAAGTCAGGCGATGTCATCGTCGACATGGACGGCACGGCCACGGCCTCGGCCGGCCATCTGCGCAACGCGATCGCGCTGCGCGGCGCCGACCAGAAGGTGAAGCTCGGCGTGCTGCGCGATGGTCAGCAGCGCACCATCGATGTGCGCCTGGGCGCCTTGCCCGAAGACCAGGACGCGGTCGCGGTGCGCGACCGTGGCGACCAGGATTCGGCCAAGGACGCACCGCTCGGGCTTCAGCTGCGACCGCTCGATACCTCGGCGCGGCGTCGGCTGGGCCTCGCGGTTGGCGTGCGCGGCGTGCTCGTCAGCGGCGTCGATCCGGGCAGCCCGGCGGCGCGCGTCGGCCTGCGGCCGGGCGACGTCATCGTCGAGGTGGACCGCCAGCCGGTCGAGACGATCGATACGGTGACCCACGCGCTGCGCAAGGGCAAAGGCGAGGCGCTTTTGCTGGTCAAGCGCGGGCGAGGCTCGATGTTTGTGGTCGTTCCGCGGAGCTGATCAGCGGGTGGCCAGGGCAAGCCCCGG
>JAGQJJ010000730.1 GCA_020430675.1 Myxococcales bacterium | reverse complement strand
TCTGCACGTCGGCCGGCACCGCGGCGCGCACCGCGGGCAGCAGGCGGGCGAGGCCGTCGATGGGGGTGTCGCCGGTGCCGCCCTTCACGTTGAAGACCGGCTGAGCGAAGTTGCGCACGGTGCCGCGCGCGTTGAGCGCCAGCGGGCCGAGCGCCAGGGCAAGATCCTTCAGGTCGACGCTGTCGCGCGTCAGGTGGGCGTCGAGGTTGGCGTGCAAGGCGGCGCCGGCCGGTTTGTCGAGCGCCTCGGGCACCAGCAGGCGCGCGCCGTCGAGGTCGACCGCAAGCTGGATGTCCTGCGCGTCCGGGTCGCCTTCGGCCTTGACGTCGAGGGCAAACGGACCGCCGAGCTCCATGCCCGGCGGCAGGGCGGCGCGCGCGTCGGGCAGCAGCGCAAAGAGGCGGGTGAAGTCGAAGTCGGCCGTCTTGAGCATGACGCCCTTGAACGTGGGCCGGCCGGCGAGCAGGCCTTCGATGCGGCCGTCGGCCGTCAGCGTCATCTTGTCGAGCGCGAGGCGGAAGCCGGTCAGGTCGATGACGCCCTCGACCGGGTCGATCACCAGGTTGGGCGCGACGTCGAGGGTGAAGGCCTGGCCGGGTTTGGGCGTGCCGAGCGCGAGGTTGCCGACGTGCAGCTCGCCCTTGACCGCGATGCCGCCGCGGCTGCCGAGCGGGTCGTCGACGGTCAGATTGGCGCCGAAGGTGGCGCTGTGAATGCTGGCCGGCGCACCGGGGCCCAGGTAGGGCGTCAGCCGCGAGAGGTCGATGCCCTCGGCCTGCAACGCGACCTTGTCGATGGGCACCGCCGCGTTCTCCTGGCCGATGGGCACCGGGCCGAGCGCGACGCGCAGGTCGAAGTTGGGGCGGTCGGCGAAGACGCTGGCGGCGACGTGCACCTCAAACGGCTGGGACAGCTTGACGTCATCGACCTCGATGAGCAGGTCGTTGATGAACGTCTCGGCGGGCGCGCCGCCGGTGGCCTTGTCGATGAGGCGCAGGCGGCTGTTTTCGAGGGCGACGCGCCGCAGCTCGGCGTTCTGGATGATGCGGCGCACCTCGGGGTCGAGGGGCTTGGGGGCCTCGTCGGGCGGCGGCCCTTCGCTGAGGCGGGCGAGCACGTCTTCGTAGCTGAGGCGGCCGTCGGCTTCGCGGATCAGCTCGAGCGTCAGGCCGTCGATGATGAGCGCGTCGAGGCGGACTTCCTTGCCGAGCGACTTGATCGCCGTCCACAGCCCGACGGCAAAGCGCACGCGGGCGATGCGCAGGAGCGGTGGTTCGTCGGGGGTTCGCCCCTTGATGACCACATCGCGAATCTCGGCGCCGAGCACGGGCAGCAGGGTGGTGCGGACTTCGCCGATCTCAATCCCGCGCCCCAGCCGCTGTTCGAGCTGCGGCAGCATCTCGGCCTTGCGCGCGTTGATCGTCTCGTCGAGGTCGAAGACCGCAGCGAAGATGACGATGAAGACCACGAGCACGGCGAGCAGCACGCCAAGGGTGATGAGAATCTTGCGCTTCATGGGGAACTCCCTTCGGCGCAGAGCCTACGGCGGCGCCGCCCGAGTCGCAAACGTCGCGTTGACCCCTATCACGGGGCGGCCCTATCCTGCCCCTATGTTCGGCCCGCGGCGCCTCGCCTTCCTCCTGTCACTGATCGGCCTGCTCGTGCTCTCCGACGCCGCGCTCGCGCGGCGCGGGCGGTCGCGGCGCAAGCCCAAGCCGACGACGGTGCTCGTCAGCTCGCTGACCGAAGGGGCCGAGATTCAGATCGATGGGGTGCCGGTGGCCACGGTGCCGATGCACGACCCGCTCACGTTGCCGCCGGGCGAGCATACGGTGCGGGTGAGTCGGCCGGGTTATGCCGATTATCTCGACAGCTTCCGGCTCAAGGTGGGCGAGGCGGCGGTGCTGAACATCGACCTGCTGGCGGTGGCCGGGGTGCTGGTGGTGCGGGCCGATCCACCGGGCGCCGAGGTGGTGGTCGACGGCAAGATCGTGGGCACGGCGCCGTTTCGCGGCGACATGGAGCCGGGACCACGCGCGGTCATCTTGCGAGCGCCGGGGCGCACGGCGTGGCGGCGCTTGATGCGCGTGGAAGCCGGGCAGTCGTACAACATCGACGTGGTGCTGCTGCCCGAGGCGCCGCCGCCGGATCCCTCGTGGTACGAGAACCCGTGGGTCTGGGGCGGGGTCGCGGCGGCGGCGGTGGTGGTCGCGGCGGTGGTCATCGGGGTGTCGGCCTCGGGCGAAGAGGCGCTGCCGGCGCCCGATTACCAACTGACGATCGAGCCGGTGCGGTGAGCGGCGGGGCGCGCGCGCTGGCGGGCATCCTGCTGGGCCTGGTCGTCGGCGCGACGGCCTACGGCTTGTTTCGCGCGCTCACGCCCGGCCAGCTCGCGGTCTTCGCGGCGCTGCCCGGCATCTTCGCCGGCCTCGGGGCGCGGCTCGGCCGGGCCATCGGCACGCATGATCAGCTTCGGGTGATCGTCTTCGGCACGTTGTTCGCCACGGTCGGCGCCGAGATGGTGGTCTATCGCCAGTTGGGCGTGGCCGAGTCGTTCGGGGCGCATCTGCTATCGAACGGGCTCTTTCTGGGCATGTCGATCGGCTTCTTGGTGCTGGGCATCTTTTTTGGCGTGCGGTTGCTGGTGGGCAACGACCCGGTCGGCGACGTGCTGGCCCACGCGGGCGAAGCGGTGCCACCGGGCGCGACCGGCACGCCTTGCCCGCGCTGCGGCTCGATGCAGACGGCGCTCGATGGCCGCTCGCTTGAGCTGGAATGCCATGCGTGTGGCCACCAGTGGCGGCCGGACGCGGTCAGCCCGGCCAGAGACGGGTCGGCAGACGACCTTGATGGAACAGGCTGAGCACGTCCATCGAGATCGCGACCAGCCAGTGCAGGGCGACGCCACCCCAGATCGAGCGGTACTTCATGGCCAGCGTGCCCAGGATGACGCCGGCCACGATGGCGCCCAGGCTCTCGCTGGCGGTCTTCTGAAAGTGCAGCATGCAATAC
>JAGQJJ010000729.1 GCA_020430675.1 Myxococcales bacterium | reverse complement strand
AGAGTGTCGGCCCTTCTGAAGGAGTGAGCAGAGAGATCACTGTTACCGTGACTCTCATCGTGAATTACAAGCAGCCAATCACGATAGGCCGGTGCCGTGTGTGTCGAAACGGAGCTACCACCCATGAACGGTGGGTTGCCGACAAAAGCGTCCATCCAAGCCACCCCAACTTCCCCCCCACCCAGCGGGTCGGGCCGCTCGGCCCAGAAGACCTCGGGGAAGGCGAGCATCCAATGGAAGGCGGGCACCTCGGCGCGCAGGGTGGCTTGCATCGCGCGCAGCTCGGCTTCGACCTCCATGGCGTCTTCGTCGTCGCGCAGCCAGCGTTCGACCAGGTCGAGGCGGCGTTTGCGCTCCTTTTCGCGGGCGGGGTTCTTAGCTTCGGCGAAGAAGGCGCCGACGCAGGCATCGGCGATGAGGCGCACGCGCTCGGTGAAGTACTCGGCCTGGTCGAGCAGGTCGCGCTTCTGGCGGGTGTCATCGCTGTCGGCGAGGGCCTGGATGGCCTGCCGGCACTCGACGGTGTCTTCGAGCGTCTGGCGGATGACCTCGCTGATCAGGGTGAGCTGGCGGCCGGGCTTCCAGTGGAAGCTGGCGATCTGGTCGAGGCTGAGGCCGACGAGCGAGTCGCCGTGGCGCAGGGCGTGGTCGACGAAGGTGAAGGGCAGGTCGCGGGCCATGGTGACGAGCCACAGCGACAGGCGGGCCAGCTCGACGGCGAAGCGGTTCTTGTCGACGCCGTACAGGCAACGCTGGGCGACCAGCCGGCGGGCGTGCAGATGCAGGTCGGGCACGGTGGCGGCGAGGCGGCTGGCGGTGCCGTCGCGCGTCCAGGCGGCGACGACGCGGTCGGCGAGGAAGCGGCAGCTCTCGACGAGGAAGGCGCCCGATCCCATCGCCGGGTCGCAGACGGTCAACGAGAGGATCTGCTCGGCGGTGGGGGCCTCGCCCAGCGTGGCGAGCAGGGGTTCGAGGGTGCGGGCGACGATGGGCGCGCTGAGGCTGCGCGGGGTGTAATGGCTGCTGGTGCGGCGGCGCTCGCTGCCGGGTTGCAGCACGAGCGCGCCGGCGGGTCGGCGGCGGTCGCGGTAGCCGGCTTCGTCGGCGATGGCGCTGAGCACGATGCCTTGCGCGTCGGCTGAAGATGCCTGGGCGATGCCATGGGTGGCATCGGTCGATGGCTGTGATGCCACCGGTTGTGGCATGGCGGCTTCGGCGGCGGCGATGGCGTCGGCGAGGCGGCCGGCGGCGGCGCGGGGCAGGCCGGCGTCTTCTTGCAGCCAGCGGGCGCGCTGGGCGGGCGGCTGTTGCAGGGCGGCCTCGGCGGTGATCCAGAAGCGGCTGGGGCGCAGGCAGAGGGCCGGGGCGGGCATGCGCAGGACGCTGTAGCCCATCAGGCGCTCGTAGACGCTGCCGATCTGCTCGACGTCGAGGGCGCGGTAGCTGAGGCGCTGGCCGTCGAGCAGCAGCAGGGCTTGCAGCACGGCGAGCACGGTGGCGTCGTCGATGGCCGGGGTGCGCACGGCGGCGTTGACGGCGGGGTCGAGCGTCAGCGGCTCGGCGTCGCGGCCTTCGAGCCAGGGGAAGCGGTCGGGATCGAAGAGATCGCCCTGCCGGGGGGGCATGTGCAGGGGGGCGTCGCCGGCCCAGGCGGCGCCGAAGTAGACGGCGCGGAAGGTGGCGAGCAGGCGCGGCCAGGCGCCGAAGCGGCGGTCCATCTCGTCGGGGAAGGCGCCAGCGTCGTCGACGAGGCGGTCGAAAAGGTCGATGAGTCCCAGGTTGGCGGCGTAGAGCGGGTGCTCGACGGGCAGCAGGCCGTGGGCCTCGGCGTAGAGCAGCACGACCAGGCGCAAGAGCGCGGTGAGCAGGCCGGCGTAGACCGGGTCGTCGTCGTCGGGGCGCGCTTGCAGGGCGCGGCGGAAGCGGGTCTGCGGGTCGCGGGCGTCGGCGCGGTCGAAGCCGTCGAGGAGGAGTTCGAGAGCGCCGAAGACCTGCTCGGCGAGGGCGGCGGTGACGTCGGCCTGGCGGGCGCGGCTCTGGGCGAGCAGCGCGGGCAGGGCGCGCTCGGGCGCGACCGAGTACCAACGGTCGGCGCGCAGCAGGGCGACGAAGGCGTCGAGGATGGGGGCGCCGCCAGCGGAGAGCATGTCGGCGAGGCGGAAGTTGATGTAGCCGGTGGATTGGCCGACGGGGGCGTAGACGAGGCGGATGGTCTGGCGGTTGGTGAGCAGGCCGATGGGCACGCCGCAGGCGCGCAGCAGGCGGTCGAACTTGCTGCCGGGCGCGGCGCGCCAGGGGCCGGTGGTGTCTTCGGGGCGGTCGAGGTCGAGCGCGGTGGCGTCGGTGTCTTCGGGGGCGGGCAGGTCCCAGATGAGCGCGTCGAAGGCGGCGCCGGCCTGCACGGCGGGCGAGGCGTCGGCGGGCACTTCGCGCGGGGGGTCGGCGCGCAGGGCAAAGGTGGGGCGCAGGGTCTGGTGGCCCTCGGCGACGTAGAGGGCGAGGTCTTCGGGCAGGTCGTCGGTGAAGTAAGGCGCGTCGAGTTCGAGCAGCTCGGCGAAGAAGCGGCGCAGGTCGGTGATGTGCCGCGGGCCGGCTTCGCGCACCTCGGGCGCCAGTTCGCGGGCCAGGTCGCGCACCTCGCGCGACTGGTGGTCCATCGCCTGGGCGTCGACGAGGACGGGGATGGAGAAGACCAGGCCCTCGATGGGTTGCACGAGGCCGAGCCAATGGGCGTGGAAGCGGGCGTGGGGGTCGGTGGACATCAGGGGCGCCGGATTTGGTTCTGGTGGAGCGTGAGGCCGGGGGTCTGGTTGATCCAGTCGCGCAGCGTTTGGGCGGTCTTGTTGGGGAACAGCGCGCGCAGGTCGGCGAAGGGGCAGGGGTTTTGGTGGTCGAGCAGGGCGTTGAGGGCGCTTCGCCAGTGTGCCTTGGCCACTCGGTGGGCGCGCGCACGGCGGATCTGCAGCGCGGTTCGCAAATCGAGCGTCGCGAGCATCGGATCGGGGGCGAAGAG
>JAGQJJ010000728.1 GCA_020430675.1 Myxococcales bacterium | reverse complement strand
CGTCACCGCGCTGCGGCCCGAGGAGCGACTCTCGGCACGAGGAGCATGAGAGTCGGTGTGCTCGCGCTGCAGGGCGCGCACCGCCCGCATGTCGCCACGCTGGAGCGACTCGGCCATCGCTGCTCGCTCGTGCGCGCGCCCGCGGATCTGCGTGACATCGAGGGGCTGGTGCTGCCCGGCGGCGAGAGCACCACGATGCTCACCTTGCTCCGCGCGCGGGGCCTGCTCGACATGCTGCGCGAGCCACCGCTCATCCCCGTGCTCGCCACCTGCGCCGGCCTCATCCTCGCCGCGCGCACCGTGGTCGAACCTGCCCAGCGCAGCTTCGGGTGGATCGACATCACCGTCGCCCGCAACGCCTGGGGCCGGCAGGTGCACAGCTTCGAGGCGGTCGCCGAGACCCCAGCCGACGGCCCGTTTGCCGGCACACCGCTGCCCCTCGTCTTCATCCGCGCGCCGCGCATCCGCGCGGTCGGCGCGGGCGTCGAGGTGCTGGCCAAGGTCGAAGGCGAGCCGGTCATGGTGCGCCAGGCCAACGTGCTCGGCGCCACCTTCCACCCCGAACTGACCGCCGATCGGCGCGTGCATGCGCTGGCTTTTGGCTGAGCGGATCGCACAGGCCCGCCGACCGACTGCACGGATCGGGCCGCAACGCCCGCGGCGTTTGCCCGGGGCGTGCTGCCCTTGACTCGACGGCTTCAACTCCGGAGGATCTTTCCACCCGCGGTGCGGCGCGCGCGGTCGTGTGCGCTGCGGCCATCTCGCGCCTGACCGGCGCCGCACTTCGAGGACGACACGGGGGGATGCGGGGCGATGCGCGCTGATCTGACCGGGAGCGACGGCTCGGCGCTGCTGCTCGCCAGCGCCGACGAGTTTCTGCCCTTCGTCTCCGAACCCTACGCCCGCCGGTGGCTCTCGTCGTTCATGGACGACGCCGCCAACATGGACACCCTGCGCCGCGTGCTGGCCGAAGAGGTGTCGCCGACCTATGTCGACCGCCTCTCCGACCATGAAGTCATCGGCGAGATCGCCCGCCGCATGGTCAACTCGTGTGTCGCGCTCCTGCAACGCGATCTGCCCTGGGTCATCACCGACGGCGACGCCGTCGAGGGCCAGGCCGAGAAGCTCAAGGGCAACGCGCTCGTCGACGAAGCCGAAGAGAAGGAACCCGAGTACGAGGACATCAAGCCCGAGCCGGTCATCCCGCCCGAGTTCCCGCGCATGGCCAAGCGCGAGTCGGACGCGGTGGACATGGAGTCGCGCAAGATGGGCTTCGTGCTCGACCTGCTGCGCTTTGTCGGCGAGAAGATCGTCGGGCTGTCGGCCATCGCCGAGACGCTGGTCAGCATGGCCCGCGGCATGGGCACCGGGGTGGTCGAAGAGGCGGGCAATACCGGCTTCGTGCTCTCGACGCTGGGCGCAAGCCCGGGCGCCAAGCCCGACCCGGGCGTGCTCGGCACCACGCTCAAGCAGCTCACCGGCCAGGGCGCCGACGGCCTCATCAATGGCGCCCAGCGCGCCGCGGTGTTGATCGAAGGCATGCTCGCCGGCACCGACGCGCCCACCCCGACCTCGACCGAAGCCGGCAAGCAGCTGCGCGACGCCTCGCGGGCGCAGGGCGACAAGCTCAAGGAGATTCAGGCGCCGCTCGGCAACGAGATGGCCAAGCTCAACCAGGGCGATCCGCCGCGCGCGCCGCAGCCCACCGTGGTCGGCAGCACCTTCAAGCAGGCGGCCGTCGAACAGGGCAAGGAGCTGGTCGACAAGCTCGCTGACGCGGGCGAAAAGCTCGACGAGATCAAGCGCGGTCAGGATCCCGACGCGCCGCCGATCGTGGGCGCGATCGGCGTCGGCGCCCTGCGCAACGCCGCCGAGCAGGGCCAGGCGCTCGGCACCATCGCCGGCGTGATCGGCGATACGCTCGACCCGCTCTCGGGCAAGGCGAAGCCAGCCGAAGACAAGGGCATCGAGCCCACCGCCGCCAAGCCCGACCCGCTCGACCCCGGCCCGCACTGGGCGCGCTTCCAGCTCATCGACCACGAGACCGAAAAGCCGTACGCCAAGGTGCGGCTCAAGCTCAAGATCGGTGACGAGCAGCGCACGGTCACCACCGACGGCAAGGGCATGGTCGAGCTGCGCGACCTGCCGGCCAACCTGTTCGACGTCGAGGGCATGCTGAGCCCCGAGGCGTTTGAGGTGGTCGAGGTCATCGAGACGGTCGAAGAGGACGCCACGCCGGCGCCGCCCGAAGAGACGAAGCCCGCGCCGGTGGCCGAAGAGACGAAGCCCGCGCCGGCGCCTGAGCCCAAGGCGCCCGAAGCGCCGCGCGGCCTGCTGCCCGAAGAGGACGCCTGGCTCAAGGACGTCAACCGCGTGCGCAAGGCGCGGGGGCTGCCGCTCAAGAAGCCGTCCGATATTCCCGCCGAGATCACGCGGCGGGCGCAGGAGCGGGCCAAAGCGCGCAAGGTGCCGGACGAGCGGCGGCGCGAGCCCGAGAAGCTCAAGGCCGAAGAGCAGGCGCGGCGCCAGAAGCGCGACGAAGAGAAGGCGAAGCAGCGACCCAATGCGCCGCCCAAGCAGCGCGGTCTGCTGCCGGAAGAAGAGGCGTGGCTGCGCGACATCAACCGGGTGCGGGGGGCGCGTGGCCTGCCGCTGAAGACCCGCGACGACATCCCGGCCGACGTGCGGCGGCGCGCCGAGCGGCGGCGGGCGAAAGAGACCGGCCGCAAATAACCGCGGCCCTTTTGGGGGGGCGCCGGTCCGGGCGGTCGGACGGGCGAGCGTGAGGCGGAATGGGGTTCGACGATCGCAAAAAGGCGCGCACCTACGCGCCGCGCGATGGCGATACGCTGGAGTCGATCGCCGAGCGCGAGACGGCCGCGGGCAACCCCATCACCGCCTCGGAGCTGGCGCGCTTCAACTTCGGCACCTCCGATGCGCGCGTCGTCGACCAGATCCTGCGCGATCGCTTCGGCGCCTACCGCCGCGGCCCTGACAAACGCTACGTCTTCAG
>JAGQJJ010000727.1 GCA_020430675.1 Myxococcales bacterium | reverse complement strand
TCGACAAGATTTCGAAGACCGACTCCAACGGGGAATTCCTGGAGTCGATGTCGGGTTGACGCCGAGCCCGGTGATGCGGCGGCTTGCGTTCGCCGCGCCGGGCCCCTAACATGCGCCGCTCTTTACTCGCGAGAGCGGATTGTGAGGTCGCCATGAAAGAAGGCATCCACCCGAACTACCGGGATGCGGTCATCACCTGCGCGTGTGGCCATGAGTTTCACACCCGGTCGGTCGCCGGGTCGTACAACGTGGAAATCTGCTCGAACTGCCACCCGTTCTTCACGGGCAAGTCGCGCCTGGTCGACACCGAGGGGCGCGTCGAGCGGTTCAACCGCAAGTACGGCCGCCGCGGCGCGGCCAACTGAACCCGGGCGGGCCTTGCGTCCGCTGCGGGTCGCTCGCCGATTCTCCTGATCCACTGCCCGAACTGGCGCCACGCCCACGCGGCGCCCCTCCGCATCGAGCGCCGCCATGCGTGAAACGCTCGCCGAACTGGGACGCCGGCACGATGAGCTCACCGCCCGGATGAGCGACCCCGAGCTCTATGCGTCGCCCGAGCAGTTCCGCAAGGTGGCCCGCGAGGCGGCCGAGCTTGAGCCCATCGTCACCACCGCTCGCCGCCTTGAGGTCGTCGACCGCGAGCTGGGCGAGGCGCGCGAGCTGCTCGGCGAGAGCGATCCCGAGATGCGGGCGCTGGCCGAGGCCGAGCTGCTACGGCTGGGCGAAGAGGCGCAGATTCTGCGCGAGCGGCTCAAGTTGCTTCTGCTGCCGAAGGATCCCGACGACGGCAAGGACGTGGTGCTCGAAATCCGCGCCGGCACCGGCGGCGAGGAGGCGAGCCTCTTTGCCGCCGACCTGTACCGCATGTACTCCCGCTATGCCGAAGCGCGCGGCTGGCAGATGGAACAGCTCAGCGCTTCGTACAGCGAGTCGGGCGGCTTCAAGGAGGTCATCGCCCTGGTCAGCGGCGACGCGATCTTCAGCCGACTCAAGTTCGAGGCGGGCGTGCATCGCGTGCAGCGCGTGCCGGTGACCGAGAGCCAGGGGCGCATTCACACCTCGGCGTGCACCGTGGCGGTGCTGCCCGAGGCCGAGGACATCGAGCTGCACATCCCCGAGAGCGACCTCGACATCCAGACCATGCGGGCGCAGGGCGCGGGCGGGCAGCACGTCAACGTGACCGACAGCGCGGTGCGCATCATCCACCGGCCGACCGGGCTGGCGGTGGTCTGCCAGGATGAGCGCAGCCAGCACAAGAACAAGGCCAAGGCCATGCAGGTGCTGCGCGCGCGGCTCTATGACCGCATGCAGGCCGAGGCGCACGCCGAGCGCGCTGGCGCGCGGCGGCTGATGGTCGGTAGCGGCGACCGCTCCGAGCGCATCCGCACCTATAACTTCCCGCAGAACCGCGTCACCGATCACCGCATCGGGCTGACGCTGTACCGGCTTGACGAGATCATCCAGGGCGCCCTCGACCCGGTGATCGAGCCGGTGATCACCGCTCATCAGGCCGAGCTGCTCAATCAGCGCGCTGACTGATTCGGTTCAGCGGCGCCGCGCGGGGCCCAAAGACGCCACCAGCAGACCCACGCCGGGCTGCCAGCGCGCGATGATCACCTCGGGCGTGGTGAAGGTCAGCGTCGTCGGCGACATGAGGTAGACCAGCCGCGCGATCACGCTCGGGTCGCGGCCGCCGAACTGGATATGGGCCTCGTAGTGGCGCACGGCGCGGTCGGGGTCGTCGAGCACGTCCTGGTAGAGAATGCCGGCGGCGCGGTGGGCGCGCTTGAGGTCGCCATCGCGTTTGACCGCCGCTTCGAGGAAGGCCGCGGCGCGGTCGGGCGCGTAGCCGGCGGCGTAGAGCACGGCGCGGGCGTAGTAGGGCTGCGGGGCGCCGGGCGCGCGCCGCGAGGCCTCGCGCAGCGCCTCTTCGGCCGCGACGAGGCGGCCGCCGGCCATCAACGCCACGCCCAGCGAGGTGCGCACCTTGGCGTCATCGGGGTGTTGGGCGACGACGTGCTCCAGGGCGCTGACCGCCTCATCCCAGCGGCCGAGGCGCAGGCGCTCGGCGCCCAGATGCGAGAGCGATTCGGCGTCGTTCAGGCTGGCCTTGAGGCCGTCGTGGAAGAAGCGGGTGTGCAGCGGGCAGGGGTGGTCGGTCAGCTCGCCCACATTGGCCACGTTGAGGGCATCGCGCATCACGCAGTCGCGCGTGCAGTGCTCCGCGCCAAAGGTATGGCCCAACTCGTGGGTGATGACGTGGCGCACGCGGCGCAGGTGGCCGGCTTCGGTGAGCGCGGCCACCTGCTCGTGCGTGGTGTAGATGACCGCGCGCTCGCCCTGCCGGGCGTAGCCGATGAGCGCGGCGCGATCGGGCGTCTGCAGCGGCGCGGCGGTGACGCCGATGATGCGGAAGGTATCGGCCGGCGCCTCGCGCAGCAGGTGGTCGAGAAGTCGACCGGCGTCGTAGCGGCAGCCGGCGGCTTTGCAGTCGCGGGCGTTCTCGGGCAGGTCTTCGGCGACGAGGCATACCACCGGGCGGTCGACCAGCTCGCGCAGGGCGCGCTCGGCGCGCGCCATCTCACCGCGGGGCAGGGGGCCAAGGGCGACCAGATAGGCGACGCCGGGATCGTGCAATTCGAGGGGGGTCGAGGGCTGGCAGGCGAGGCACAGCGCGGTCGCGGAGGCCGCGAGCAGGGTCAGACGAGGGCTGGCGATTGTAATGTCGACCTCCCGGCGCTGCGCGGCGAGGCAACCCGCCGCCGGGTCGATGGGCCTTCGACTGTCCCCCGGCGTCGAGGTTCCGGCGACGGCAAAAAAAGAATAGGGCGGAAAAAGCCGGCTTGCAGGTGTTCGATGTTGCACCCCCTCGCGGGCGTCGAGGACACTGGCCCCGCCGCGCGGGTCTCACAGCGGTGCGCGGCACCGTTGATCCCGTCGCGCTTGTCCGCGACGCCGCTGGCGGCGCTCGGCCGCTGCGCGACCGGCCTTGCCAGCGACGCCGCGTCCGGCGCGCTTG
>JAGQJJ010000072.1 GCA_020430675.1 Myxococcales bacterium | reverse complement strand
GGCGCCAAAGTGATCGAACTCGACGTCAAGCCGATAGTCCAGCGAGACATCGGCGCGGCTGCGCCCCACCTCCTCGTGCACGCGCCCCTCGAAGCGCAGCTCGGGCCGGTTGCGAAACAGGCGCCCGCTGAACCCATCGCCGAGAAACCGCCCGTCACGGGCCAGGTTGCGAATGCGCACGCTCACGACGCGAAGTTCGGAATCGTCCTGATATTCTTCGAGAATCGCCCGCAACGGCGTGCGCGACCGCGCGGTCAGACGCTCATCGGCGTCGAGCACCAGAATCCAGTCGCCGGTCGCGTGATCGAGCGAAGCATTGCGTGCCGCCGAGAAGTCGCCCGCCCATGGCAAAAACGCCACCTCGGCGCCGGCCGCGCGGCAGATCTCGACGGTGCGATCGGTCGAGCCGGTGTCGACGACCACGCACTGGTCGGCCACGCCGCGGACCGAAGCGAGGGCATCGCCGATGAACGCCTCTTCATCCTTGGCGATCATGCAAACCGAGAGCGTCGGCCGCCCGCGCCGTTCGGCCGCGGCCAGCGCCGCATCGACCGCCGCGCGCACTGCCGCCGGCGCCGGCCGACCGCGCTTCGCCGCCCGCGCGTTGGCCAGGCTCTCGCCAGCGTTTGGATACTCGGGGTCAAGCGCAAGGCAATGGGCAAACAACCGCGTCGCTTCGCCCGGATGCCCCGCCTCGAACAACGCCACGCCGAACAGGTTGGCCAGGTGCGCGAGGCGCGGCCAACGCGGCAACGCCTCGGTCAAGAGCCGCACCGCGCCGGCCGCGTCGCCCGTCTTCAACAAGGCGTGCGCCTCATGCGAAGCGAGCGTCGCGCTGTCGGGATCAAGCCCCCGCGCCTTGCGCCACAACGGCAGCGCGCGGCGCGCGTCGCCCGCCCCCAACGCCAGACTTTTCAAGTACTCGGCAGATTGCAGATCGCGGACGGTTGCGGACAGAATGGGCATGCGATGATGTTGCCACGGGAGTGGTGCGTCGTCGATCACTGAGCGGTAGCGGCCCCGTGTGGAGGCCGGTATGCTGGCCCCGACGGCGCCTCCGGCGCTTGCCGACAGAGAAGCGTGGTGCATCGACCCGTCCCCTTCGGGAAGTACATCCTGCTCGAACGCATCAGCGTGGGGGGCATGGCCGAAGTCTTCAAGGCCAAGGCCTTTGGCGTTGAGGGCTTCGCGCGCTGCGTGGCGATCAAGCGCATCCTTCCGCACCTCGCTGAAGATCCGCGCTTCGTCGAGATGTTCATCAACGAAGCCCGGGTCGCCGTTCAGCTCAACCACGCCAACATCGCGCAGGTCTACGAACTGGGCCGGCACGAGAACGACCACTACATCGCCATGGAGTACATCAGCGGCAAGGATCTCTTGTCGCTGCATCAGTACGCGCGGCGCACCGGCGATCGCCTGCCGGTGCCGCTGGCGGTCTACGTGGCGGCCAAGGTCAGCGAGGGCCTGGGCTACGCGCACCGCAAGACCGGGCCCGATGGCCAGCCGCTGGGCATCATCCACCGCGATATCTCGCCGCAGAACGTGCTGCTCTCGTATGAGGGCGCCATCAAGCTGATCGACTTCGGCATCGCCAAGGCGCGCATTCACAGCCACCAGACGCAGGCCGGCGTGCTCAAGGGCAAGTTCGGCTATATGTCGCCCGAGCAGATCACCGGCAAGGCGGTCGACCAGCGCTCCGACATCTTTGCGCTGGGCACCGTGGTGCACGAGATGCTCACCGGCGAGCGCCTGTTTTTCGGTGACAACGACTTTCTGACGCTCGAAAAGGTGCGCGCCGCCCAGGTTGAGCCGCCCAGCCGCTACAACCCCGACGTGCCGCCCGTGCTCGATGAGATCATCCTGCGCGCCCTGGCCCGCGACCCGGGGGCCCGCTATCAGAGCGCCTCGCAGCTCGCCGACGACCTCGCCCGCTACCTGCACACCAGCGGCAACGGCGTGTCGAGCAAAGCGATGACCGAGTGGATGCGCTCGCGGTTCATCAAGGACATCGCCGAAGAAGAGGCCAAGGACGAGCACTTCGCGCGGTTGATCCTGTCGGCCGAGGGCGAGTTGTACGAAGAGGCGCAGTCGGAGGAGGACGCGACCGCGCTCTGGGATCCGATGACCGAGATGAACGCGGGCGAAGACGACTCGGCGCCGCCGCCGCATATGCCCGCCGACAACCCCTCGCTCACCGCGCCCACGCCGCTGATGATGAGCCAGGAGATGCCCTCGCTGACGACGCCCTCACCGGTGCCCTCGGCGATGATGCCCAAAGCCACGCCGCGCCCAGCGGGGTTGGCGGCGGCAATGGCCCAGGTCATGCCGGCCGATGGCGACGCGACGACGCGCGACGCCCTGACCCCGCCCCCCCAGACCGCGCAGATGCTGCCGCCCGGTCGCCGCGGCGCGCGGCGCGACCTGATCATCGCGCTCTGCGTGCTTGGCCTCGCCGGGGTGCTCGGCATCGGCGCCTACCACCTGCTGACCGCCGAGCCCGCGGGCCCGGCGCCGTCGATGATCGTCAATGTCCAGCCGACCGATGCGCTGCAGATCAGCTTCGACGGAACCTACGTGCGCAACGAGAGCCCGCTGGTCGTGCAGTCGACCACGCCCGGTGCGCACGCGCTGAAGATCACCCGCGACGGCTACAAGGACTACGAACAGACGGTCGAGCTCGTCGCCGGCGAGCGCAAGGAGCTCGACATCGAGCTGCAGCGCGCCGATACCAGCCCCGGGCGTTTGATCGTGACGGTCAAGCCCACCGACGCCAAGGTGCAGATCGACGACAAGGACATGTCCCCGGAGCAGCTCGCCGCGGGCGTCGAGCTGCCCTCGGGCCAGCCGCTGCTGCTGCGGGCGACGCGGGCCGATTACCGCCCGAGCAACCAGACGGTCGTGCTCGAGGCGGGCGAGAGCCGGCAGCTCAGTCTGATCATGCAGCCGACCGACGGCACGCTGATGATCGACAGCGAACCCATCGGCAACGTCTACATCAACGACCGCATGGTGGGGCGAACCCCCTTCAACAACTCGAAGATCGACCTGAGCGGCCCGGTGAAGGTGCGGGTCGTCACCGAGGGCTACAAAGCCTTCGAACAGACGGTCGATTTCGGCGACACGCGCTTCCAGCACCTTGAGATCAAGCTGGAAAAGGGGCCCTGACCCCCCGGCGCTCAATCGCGGCGCTGACCCACCAATCGCTGGAAGACCCGCACCCGCTGGCGCTCTTTGTAGAGCGAGTGGCGGTTGTCACCGGTGTTGTTGAGCTGGTGCGTCTCGCGATCGACGAGCTGGAACTCGACGAGCAGGAAGACCACCTGGCCCGAGCGCGCGGCGTCGAAGTCGAGGATGCGGTCGGCCCACTCTTCGATGCGCACCGGGAAGTCGACCACAAAGTTGATCATGCGAAAGCCCGACGCGCTGAACAGGTTGGCGCGGGCGATGTGGTCCTCGCTCTGGGCGACGGGCTGAAGCAGCGGCAGCAACGACGCGAGTCGCGGGTCGCGCTGCATCGTGGCAGGCAGGTCGACCAGGTCGTTGCGCGACTCACCGGGCACCACGTAGTTGAAGGGCAACAGCCGCCGGCTCATGTAGACCAGCGCGGCGAAGAGGTCTTCGAGGGTCTCGGTGATCACCCGAAAGCGCAGGCGGTCGTGCACATCGGCGGCGACGCTGTCGGCGCGCGAGAGCAGCTTGGTGATGATCGAGTCCTGTGACTTGCGGCTCGCCGCCAGCTCGGCGACCTGGATGCCGACCTCTTTCATGCCATCGACGGCGGTGAAGACCTCGATCTCGATGCGATGGAAGAGCTCGTTGATGGCCACCGGCAGGCGGTAGAGCAGCTCGCGCCCAGCGGCGTGATGCACGATATGCATCACCTTGAGGATGGTGCACGCCGCGCGCTGCGCCGGCCCCGGGCGGCTGGCGAGCAGCAGCACCTCGCGCACGTCGTGGGGGCGCCGCACCTCGGCGGGCAGCTCGGTGGCGTAATGGGTCTGAAAATACTCGACCGACCGGCGATGCACGTCGACCAGCCGCTGGGCGTCGAGGGGGTTCGACGGGTCGAGCCCGACGCGGATGAGGCACTCGTTGACTTGCGCGAGATCGCCGAATGAGAGGCGCTGCCAGTCGACGACCGAGTCGCCGCGCAGCACGAGGCGGACTTGCTCGATGTCTTGCAGACCGTACGGCAGCATGCCCGCCGCGATCAGGCTGGCGGGCACATCGACGGTGTCGTCGGGCGACATCGGGGCTCCTCGCTCGCGCCGGCACGATGCGCGGGCGGCGCGAACTTAGGAGATGCGCCGGCCCGGCGCAAGTCAGCCGCGCAGACGTTCGATGCTGAGGGTGCCCAGGAAGAGCGCGCTCGCCGCGGCCACGACGGCCAGATTGCCCAGCACGATCGCCGCTTCGCCGCCGGCCAGGGCCGAGGTCAGGATGCCTGCGCCGCCAAAGATCGCCAACACCTTCATCGTTCACCGCCTTACAGAAGGTTACATGTGTGATTAATCGCCACATTGTCCCGCTTGTCAAAACATTTTCTTTTGCGCATGCTCCGCGGCGATGAAGACCCATATCGTGCGCGAACGCCTGCCCAATGGCCTGCTGGCCGTGGCCATCAGCCGGCCCTGGGCCAGCACCGCGATGTTCTGCGTCGATGTGCGGGTCGGCGCACGCTTCGAGGCGCCTCAAGACTCGGGGCTGAGCCACTTCCTCGAACACATGATCTTCCAGGGCTGCGACGGCCTGCCCACGCCCGAGGCGGTCAACGAAGCCTCCGAGCGGCTCGGCGCGGCGCTCGACGCCAGCACCACGCGCGACTCGACGCGCTTCGAGCATTGGGTCGCCGCCGATCGCCTCACCGAGAGCGCCCGACTGGTGGGCGCGCTGCTCGGCAGCCCCCGCTTCGCGTCGATCGAGAGCGAGCGCGCGATTATCTTGGAAGAGGCCCTCGACGAGTTCGACGAAGACGGCCGCCGGGTCGACGCCGAGACGCTCTCACGCCGCGCGCTGTGGCCCGCCTCGCCCATTGGCCAGAGCGTCATCGGCGAGCTCGCCCATTTGCGCCGCTTCGGCGTCGCCGACCTGCGCCGCCACCACGCGCGCTTCTATGGCGCGGCAAACATGGTGGCCACCGCGGTCGGCCCGCAGTCGGTTGACGAGTTGATGGCCATCACCCGCGACGCGCTGGGCCGGTTGCCGGCCGGGCAGCGGACCGAACCCGCGCCGCCGGGCGCCTTGCCCGAGGGTCCGGTGATCGACCTGGTCGACGACCACCGCAGCCAATGCGATTGCCGGCTGGTCTTGCGCACGCCGGGGCGCGCTGATCCCGACGCCGCCGCGTTTGCGCTGCTGCGCATCGCGCTCGATGACGGGCTCGCCAGCCGCATGCACCGCCGTCTCGGGGGCGAGCTGGGCCTGGCCTACGACCAGTGGGCGCTCTGGGAGCATTACCCCGATACCGGCGCCTTCGAACTGGGCGCGCAGGTCAGCCCGGGCAAGGTGCGCACCTTCTTCACCGAAGCCCAGCGCTTGATCGAGGGGTTGATCAGCGCGCCGCCCGAAGGCGAAGAGCTGGCGCGGGTGCGCTTCCGGGCGCGCTGGGCCATCGAGAGCGCGCTGGACACGCCCGACGGGCTGGTCTCATTGCATGGCGCGCCCTATCTATACACCGATGCGCCGCCCGGCCCCGCGGACCGCATCGCGGCGTTTGATCGCATCACCACCGATGACCTGCGCCGCGTCGCGCGCCGCCTCATCGAGCCCCGAGGCTACGTGGCCTGCTGCGTGGGCCCGATCGACAAAGCCACCCGCCGCGCCCTGCGCGCCGGCGCCCGCAAGTTTGGGCCGACCGACGCAGCCGCCTGAGCGCCATCAGGAGCCCAGGCCGACCCAGACGCTGCCATCGGCGCGCACCTCGCGCTTGAAGATGGGCACGTCCTGCTTGAGCCGCTCGATGACATGCCGGCAGGCCTCAAAGGCATCGGCCCGATGCGCAGCGGCCGCGGCGATCACCACCGATGCCTCGCCCACGTCGACGATGCCCAGCCGGTGATGCAGGGCGACGCGCACCCCGGGCCAGCGCTCGACGGCTTCCAGGCGAATGGCTTCCAGCGCCTTGAGCGCCATCGAGGCATAGGCCTCGTATTCGAGCCGCACCACGCCATGGGGGCCGGTGTGGTCCCGCACCGTGCCGACAAAGGTCAGGATGGCGCCGCGGTCCGGCCCGGCGACCAACGCCTCGACCGCGCGGGGGTCGACCGGCGCTTCGGTCAGTGCCACAAGCGGAGCGCCGCCCGAGACCGGGGGGATGAACGCAACCGTGTCGCCCGCGGCCAACGGGCGCGCGTGGTCGTCCTCAAACGCCTCGTTCACCGCGATCCGCAAGAATGGCAGCAGCGGTTCAAGGGCCGGATGCCGCGCGACCACCGCGGTCACCAACGTCCGCACGTCGGCCCCCGCTGCCAAATCGAAGACTTCGTGCCCCTGGCCGGCCCGCTCGCGGGCGGCGGCAAAGTAGAGGATCTCGATCTGCACGGGCCTCCCCCTTGTGACAGTTCGGCGTGACCGGTTAGGAATACCGCTGCGCGTTGGCGAGGTGGTACCGCAACCGGCGCGCGCTGCCAACCACCGACGTGCCGTGGAGGTCCTGTTGCCCTGCTCCATCCGCCGGCTCTCGGCGCTGCTCTCGATGGCCGTGCCCCTTCTGCTGCTGGCCTGCGACGATGACGACCCGGCCGCCGACCCGATCGACGCCCGAGTGCGGGTCGATCAGGCCGAAACCCCTGACCCCCGGCCACCGATCGACGCCACGCCGCCGGCGGACGCCGGCCCGGTTGAAGACGCGGCGCCGATGGCGCCCGACCCGGCGCTCGTCGCGCGGCCATCGTCCTGCGGCGCGCCGGTGACCGCCCGCTTCGACGCCGAGGGCGGCGCGGCGCAGATCGGTGACGGCGCGTTGATCGACGCCGCCTTCGTGCTGCCGGCCGATGCGCTCACCGGTGCCATCGACCTGACGCTCGACTGCGCCGACGACATCGTCGCCGAAGGCCATGTGCCGCTTGGCCCGGCCCTGCGCGTCGCCGCCGCGGCCCCGCAACCGCTGCTCAAACCCGGGCGCGTCACGCTCGTCTTCAGCGCGCCCGATCGGCCACACGCCGTGCTCAACCGCCACCTGCGCCTCTTTTGGCGGTCGGACCGCTACGGCTATGTGGCCGAGCCCCCGGTGGTCAACGCCGAATACGACCCGATCGCGGGCACATTTTCGTTTGATACGCCCGGACTTGGCGTCTTTCAGCTCGGCTATCCGCCGGACGCGGGCGAGCCGATCGAGCGCTACTACGCCTATCGTGCCATCGCCGGCATCAGCATGGGCGCCGGCGCCGCCGCCTATCTGGGCATGAAGCACCACGACAAGTTCGACTTCATCCTGCCCCTCGGCGGCGCGGTCGATTGGCCGTATCTGCTCGACTACATCGGCAACCGCCTCAGCGGCGGCTTCTGCCGCGCCGGCGAAGGCGATGGCGTCGGTTCGTGGTGCGGCCTGCCACCGCCGACCCAGCAGTTCGAACACACGGTCGACTACAATCATTGGTACTTCAGCCGCAGCGGCGGCACCTTTGACCGCAGCGAATACGTCAAGCTTTTCCAGGACTTGAGTTTCGCCTACGGCGCGCCCAGCCTCTACAATCCCGAGAGCGGCTACCTGCCGCCCGGCATGCCCCTTGACGAGATGCAACGCCCTGACGGCGCGCGCTGCGCGGCCGAGTGTCGAGGCGACGATTGCCCACCCGCCGACACGTTCACCATCGCCGAGGGCTTCTACGACGACGAGTACAACCCCGACGGCAGCCTGCCGGTCATCGCCTATTGCGACGGCGAAGATGGCGACCCCCGCGGAGACTTTGACGGCGACGCCGCCCATACGCGGCCGATGGAGATCGCCTACGCCGTCGACGTGAACTTCAACGGCCGCCGCGATCTGTTCGAGCCGGTCATCCGCGACCCCAGCGAGCCATTCGACGATTTCGGCTGCGACGGCGTGGCCAGCATCGACGAGCCCGGCTACGACCCCATCACGCGGCCCGACCCGGCCGGCGACGATTACGACTGGTACCGCAACCCGCTTGGCACCGAGGGCAACTGGATGTTCGACGGCGCCAACGACTGCGGCGGCGATGGGGGCGAGCCCTGGCAGGATCTGGGCCTCGACGGCGTCGCCGGCACACCGCAATTCGCCGACGGCGGCTACGACTACGGCGAAGGCAACGGCCAGTTCGACTACAACCCCAATGTGGCGCGGTTCTTCGAGCGCACCGGCGGCCTGCTCTACCTCAAGCTGCCGCCCGAAGAGCGCGCCCGCATGCGGGTCTGGACCGATGGCGGCATCCGCGACATCTTCAACTTCGCCACCGCCGGCAACCACTGGATGGGTCGCCTGCAGGCCGGCGGGCAGAACGTGCGGGTCTACGATGACTTCGGGCGCATTCTGCCCACCTCGCCGTCCGCGCCCTACTTCGCCAGCGACCGCTACCTGGACCCGTTCGGCCAACTCGGCCAGAGCATCTTCCTGCGCTATGGCGATCCCAACCTGCCCGAAGAGGTCTGGCGCCAGACCAATGACGGCGAGCACGTCGGCACCACCGTGCAGGCCGTCAACCGCTTCCTGACGATGTATGACTGGCTGCACAACCGCTGGGAACACCTGCACTACGGCCCGACCGGCTCGGGCTATGGCAGCCGGTCCGAGGTCGTCGCCTTCCAGTCACCGCGGTTTGGCAAGCAGTATCGCTATGCCATCACGGTGCCGCCGGGCTACGACGATCCGGCCAACGCCAACGAACGCTACCCGGTGGTGCTGGTGCTGCACGGCTACGGCCAGGGGCCCGAGGATCTGGCGGCGACGAGCGCGTTCCTGGTCGATCCCATGACCCGCGGCTACTGGGCGCGCAGCATCATCGTCAGCCCCGATGGCTCCTGCGGCGACAGCGAGGTCTATGCCTGCAATGATGGCATCGACAATGACCACGATGGCATGCTCGACGCGGGCAACGACGCCGAGCGCCGCACGCAGTGCCGAGAGACCGCCGATTGCCGCGGCGGCTATATCTGCCGGCCGCAGAGCTACCCGCCGCCCGGTGGGCGGGTGCCCTTCTATTGCTGCCCGCCCGACTGGACCGACTGCGGCCCGCCCGACGCGCCTTGCGGCCTACGCCCCGAGAACCGCACCGAGCGCGAAGGGCCGCAGCCGACGCGCTGCGCCGATGGCATCGACAATGACCAGGATGGCCAGATCGACGCCGACGACGACGGTTGCATGGGACGCACCGACCTCGACGACGAAGCCGACTGCAAGCAAGGCAGCTTCTACACGACCCATATCGCGCGCCGCGACGGCCAACCCGGCGGCGCCGACTGGGAGGGCGCGCTGCTCGACATGCTCGATCACATCGACGCCCACTACCGCACCCTGCCGCCCGAAATGGTCTCCGTGCCGCGCTGATGCGCGCCACGGTTGTCAGGGCGTGACCAGGGCCGCCAGCCGTTTCCGGCAGAAGTCACCGATCAACTGGGCGTCGGCCATCGGCGTGAGCGGCCTCGGCGGCTCAACGCGCCAGCCCACGCCGGGCGCCGGCCGCGCCGCCAGCCGCCACGCCGCCTCGCGCACCCCCGCCGCAAAACGCTCGTCGTCGGCCAGCGCGTTGAGGTGGTGCATGAAGTTGCGGCCGTAGCCTTCCTGCGGCTCGGCGGTCAGCCAGGCGACGATGGCCATGCCCGCCGCGCGCCGAGAGCCTACGCGGCCGCGCCCCGCGTTGCCGCCGCGCCAGCTCTCATCGGCCCCGGCCAGCTCTTGCTCGGCGCGGCTCAGCCAGTCTTCGATCGTCGGATCCATGAGACCTCCCGCAGTGGGACGCGCCGGCCCACCAGGCGGTTGCGCCGCGCCGTCGAGGATCAGGTGAGCCCGAGCTGCCGGCGCGCTTCGTACAGCGCGATCGCCGCGCATTGGGCCAGGTTCAGGCTGCGCACATTGGCGTTGACCATGGGGATGCGCACCTGCTGCTCGGACGGCACCGTCTCCATCACGTCGGCGGGCAGACCCGTGGTCTCGCACCCGAAGACCAGCAAATCGCCCTCGGCGTACGCGACTTCGGTGTAGGACCGCTCGGCATGCGCGGTGAACAGCCAGGGGCGGCCGTTGCCAAACGCGGTCTTCCAGTCTGGCGTGACCTCAAGGTCGATCCACGGCCAGTAGTCGAGGCCGGCGCGCTTCAAGTAGCGGTCTTCCAAGCTGAATCCCAGTGGCTCGACCAAGACCAGCTTGGTGCCGGTCGCCGCGCACAGGCGGCCGACGCTGCCCGTGTTCTGGGGAATCAGTGGGTGGATGAGGACAACGCGCACCGCACCCACCTACTTGAACGCCACCGCGCGCGTCGCCGGTCGGGCCGGCACGAACAGCACGAGGCCTTGCGCATCGCGGCCGAGGGCGGTGTTGAGCACCGGCTCGAAGTCGGCGACGACGCGCCCGGCGACGCCGGCCGCGGTGCCAAAAATCGTGAGGTGCTTGTTGCCCTGCGCGGCGATCTCGGGCTGGCCGTCGCCGTCCACGTCGATCGCGGTCAGGTCGAAGAAGGTGAACTCATCGGCCGACTGGCCCACCATTTCAACCTTCCATTTGCCGTCGACGCGCCGGGCGCGCTTGAGCTGCGCCTTG
>JAGQJJ010000726.1 GCA_020430675.1 Myxococcales bacterium | reverse complement strand
CGAGCCTCGTACCGACTCACCTCGGTCACCGGACGCGTAGGTCCGCCTGCGCACTGGTGAGCGGGGTCCAGGGATGCGAATTGTCTGCGAGTCACCGTCGTAGCCGTCATCGTGAAGGCTGATAGCGTCACCAGTCGCTCACTTCGGTCGCCCATGCCAAACTCCCCCGCCGGGATGGAACGAAAGTCCAACATCGGTACGTTGCCGGTCGGATCGCGACCACACGTGCGGAAGAACGTCAGCCGCTCGGGGTAATGGCCCAACTCGGTGAGCGCGTAGTGCAGGCATGCCAGAGTGTAGGTCTCGGCCTGCGGCGTCACCTGCGCCCAGAGCAGGCGCGCAGCTTCTTCGGTCGCACCCCAGCCACGGACGAGGCGCAGCAGGTCTTCGCCGTCCCATCCGCGTGTGGCGAGCAGGAAGGACAGCCCCTCGGCTGGGTCCAGGCCCTCGGCGTCTGGCAGCACCCGCCTGGCGAGGCCAGCGTCAATCGCGCGCAACGCTTCGAGTACCGCGCGCGGCTGCGGCAGCAGGCCGGTGGCCAGCCCCAGCGCCTCGGCCCAGCGGCCGCGGTCATCTTCGTTGATGCCCTTGGCCCGTTTGACCAGCGCCTCGACGCCGCCGCGGGCCAGGGCCTCGGCGACCAGGAACTCGCGCAACGAGCGGTGCAGGTAGCGCCACGGCTCACGCGCGCCGTCGTGCGGGGCCAGGATGCCCGCGTTGTGGCCCACGTCGTCGAGGAAGCCGGTCGGTGTCTGCCAGAGCTGCACCATCAGCTTGAAGTCGGTCTCGGGCACCTTGCGAAGCGTGCGGATCAGCACCTCGGGCGTCCACGCCTCGGCGTTGTCGGCGTGCAGCGCCTCGCTCAAGCCGATCAGCAGGTCGTGGGCGACGTGCTTGTCGCGCACGCCCGGCGAGTCCTTCGGCCCGTGCCCGCGGTCGAGCAGCAGGTCGATCGCCCACCGATACAGCTCGGTCCGCGTCGGCGGCAGGTTGGCCTTCTGCCGCGCCAGCACCGCGATCAGCGTCAGCATCAGCGGGTTGGTCGCCAGATCGGCCAGCCGCGGCCGGCTCGCGAGGCGCGTCCACACGTCGGCGGCGCCCGCGGCGCCGAGCCAGTTGGTCAGCAGCTTCTGTTGCTGCTCGCCGTTCAGCCCGCGCACGCGGGCGACGCGGAAGCCGGGCAGCCGCCGGAAGCCCACCGGGCGCGAGGTCACCGCGATCGCCACCGCCGGCAGCTCGGCCGACCACGCCTTGACCCGCTCGGCCATCGCCTCGACATGATCGGGCGGAACCTCATCGAAGCCATCGAGCAGCAGCCACACCTGCCCGCGCGTCTGGGCGCGACCGCGCAGCGCCTGCGCCAGCCCCGCGCCCAGCGCGTCGCCCGCCGAGGCGCGCAGGTCGGCCTCGGCCAGATCGAACGGGTGCTTGCGCTCGCGTGCCAGCCGGGCGAGCGAGGTGAAGACCACCACCGGCGCCTCGGGCGTGGCCGGGTCGCCCAGGCACCACGCCAGATGCCGCGCCACCGTCGACTTGCCCGCGCCGGGGTCGCCGAGCACCGCCCAGCGCAGGGGCTTGTCGCTCGCGATGGCCATCAGGTCGCGCAGCCGGGGGTTCGCGGGCAGGTCGGGCAGCGCCTCGTTGGCCTCAGCCGATCGCGTGGGCAGGCAGCCATCCATCAGGCCGTGCGGGTCGATGGCGAGGTCGACGTAGACCTGATCGAGCACCTGGTCATTGGTCGACTCGAAGAACGGAACCAGGTTCCCGTGCGCCGAACGCGCGTGCTTCCGCCACGCGGTGATCGGGTCGGCACCTTCGGTCGCCGCGTCGCCGCCGCCTGCGACCTCACCCTGGCCGAGCAGATGAACCGGCAGCGTTCGGAAGAACCGCAACACCCACTCGGCCGCGGCGCGGGCAGCAAACGCGCGGCAGGCGTCGTCCTTCGCCGCGTCGCCGAAGTCCTGCACCGCCTTGGCCACGACAAACGGAACGTCCTGCACTTCGGCCGCCGCGCCGATGGCCGCCGCTTCCATCTCCAGGCCGAGCACTTTGCGCATCGAGTCGGCGAGGCGGTCAAAGATGCTGCCGTCCTCCACCACTGCCGAGCCGGTGGCCAAGGGCGCGAAGTGGACCCGCGGCTTCGAGGCGGGCGGCCCGTCGGGGTGCTCGGTGAGGAAGTCCTCCCAATGCGCGAGACCTTGCCGGGTCAGCTCCAGGCGTCGAAAGCCCAGCACGCCTTTCAGCTTGATCAGCCCGCGCTCCTTGAGCCGATGGTACGCCCGCTTCCAGTCGGGTACGGCGTCGGCGCGATCGGGGTGGGTCCGCGGATCCAAATGGGCGGCCAGTATTTCCATGATCCAGGCGTCTTGCGCATCCGGCGTGGGTGGCCGAGATGGCGTTTCCCACCAAGGCGCATAGGCCCCGCAGAACGCTTGGATATGCGCCACATGGGCCTTGTCGGGCCGGTACTGCAAGGGGTCGGCCTGAAACCGCTTGATGCGCTGACTCCCGATCAACTCGACCGTGACCTTGCCGGCGTCGTACTGCCAGACCCGGTCGGCGAAGATCACGTCGCCCAGGTCCACCTCGCCGCGCCGGCCGGCGCACACGCCCGACATCGCGAGCATCGCCGGTCGATAGTCATGCACGAGCTGCGTCGCGGTCGCCGCGCTGACCGGCGCGCCCATCGCGGTGCACCACGTCGCCAGCACGGTGAACGGCCCGCCGTCTGCTCGGCGGAACGTCGCCCGCGCCACCACCCGCCCGCGGCGGTCGGTCGAACGCCGCCACTCTCCTTCGCGTCCGTCGCTGACCTCGATGACCTGATCCCACTCATCGCGCAGCGCGGTGAGCAGCAGCAGATCGGTCGGCGCGAATTCGAGAACTTCGGGCATCTGGCCAGCGCAGCCCTGGAGCGGTGATCGCCGCGAGCATAGATCGGCCCACCGCACCGGGCCAACCCTGGTGTGGGGGCGCCGAGCGGTCCGATCGCTCCGCAGGGTGCCCATAAGGCCGGCTGC
>JAGQJJ010000725.1 GCA_020430675.1 Myxococcales bacterium | reverse complement strand
CGGCTTCGCCGCCGGCCTCACCGCGCGCAACGTGCTCGACGCGCGCGCCATCGACGCCGTGCAGCAGCCGCTGCCCGGGCGCACGCTGCTGTTCGAGCTGCGCTGGTCGACCGGCGGCCTCTGACGCCGGGCGCATCATCGTGGCCCCTCGCGCCGGGCCAGGATCTGCGGCGCGCCGTGCGTCGGGTGCGCCACCACGTCCACCGCCGCGCCGTAATGCGTCGCCAGCGCCTCGGCGGTCAGCACCTCGGTGGGCGCCCCGTCGGCCACGACCCGCCCGCCGGCCATCAGCACCAGGCGATCGCAGTACAGCGCGGCCAGGTTCAGGTCGTGCAGCACGCACACCACGGTGAGGCCCGCGCGGTGGCGCGCCGCCAGCAGGTCGAGCAGGCGTTGCCGAGCCGGGCGTCGACATCGTCTGGGCCGCGCGCGGCGGCGCCGGTTGTCTGCAGATCGTGGACGCCGTCGTCGCCGGCGCCGCGCATCTGCCGCCCCGGGCCCTTGTCGGCTTCAGCGACCTGACGGCGCTGCTCAACGCGCTGCACGATCACCTGGGCTGGATCACGTTTCATGGGCCCGTCGTGACGACCCTGGGCCGCACCGAGGTCGAAGTCGACCTCGACGGCGTGCTCGCGACGCTGCGCGGCGAGCTGCGCGCGATTGACTTCCCTCGTGGCCCCGGCTCCACCGTCGTGGGCAAGTTGCGGGGCGGCAATCTCTCACTCCTGGCGGCGCAATGCGGCACGCCGACTGCGCATGGGCCCGGCACCGATGACATCTGGTTGATCGAAGACGTGTCGGCGACCCATTACCAGCTCGACCGCTGCTTCTCGCAGTTGCGCCGGTCCGGCGCGCTGGCCAGCGCCCGAGCGCTTTGGATCGGCGACCTCGACCTGCCGCCGGACTTCACCGAGATCGTGTGCCAGGGCTTCGCCGATGACAGTGGGCTGCCCTTGATCGGCGGCGCGCCAGCGGGTCATCGCGGTCGGATCGAGGTGCTGCCGATCGGGGGCCAGGTTGAGCTGATGCCGCAAGAAGGCCGACTTCGCGCTCTCGGCGACTGGCTCCGTCCCGTCGGCTCAGCGGTCAATGCCTGATCTGATTCGCATCGAGGGGCTCATCCGCGCCGCGATCGCCCAGAAGGTGGCGCCGGCGATCGCGTTTTCGGTTTCGCAGGCCGACGAAGCGCCGCTGCTCTGGTTCTCGGGCGCCCACCGCCCCCCACCCGACGCCGGGCTCTGCGATCATCACACCCGCTTCGATCTGGCATCGCTCACCAAGCCGTTGACCACGACCTTGTGGGCCCTGCAACTCGTCTCGGCCGGAAGGCTCGACCTCGACGCGCCGCTCGGCGACGCGCTGCCCCTGGCGGACGCCGCGCTCGCCCACGCGCCGGTCTGGCGGCTGCTCAATCACACCGCCGGCCTGCCGGCGCATCGCCCCTATTTCCGGGGGCTGGGCGCGGGGCCCATGCAGCGTGGCACGTTCGACGCGGCCCGCGCCGCGCTGCGACGCATGCTGGCCGCCACCGAGTGCGCTTCGCCGCCCGGCGCCGAAGAGGTGTACAGCGACCTGGGCTATCTCTTGTTGGAGTGGCTCTGCGAGACCCGTGATCGGGCACTCGCCGAGCGCTGGAAGGATCTACCCGGCCACGGGCCCGATTCCCTGCACTTTCGCGCACTCTCGGCGGCCACGGCCACGGCCGATGCGCGCTATGCCGCCACCGAAGCCTGTCCGTGGCGCCGCCGCATGTTGCAGGGGGAAGTGCATGATGAGAACTGCTGGGTGATGGGCGGCATCGGCGGCCACGCCGGGCTCTTCGGCACCCTGCCCGCGGTGCATCATCTGGCTCGGCGCTGGCTGCAGACGATCCGCGGCGAGGACGCGGGCCTCGGCCTGCGCCTCGACCTGGCGATGGCCGCGACCGACCGCAAGTGGATGCACCCCCGGGGCACCCGTGTCCTTGGCTGGGACACGCCGACCCCGGGCCGCTCGAGCGCCGGGCGCCACTTCGGCCGGAATGCCATTGGGCACCTCGGCTTCACCGGTACGTCGATCTGGCTTGACCCCGACGCCGATGTGGTGATGGTGTTGCTGACCAATCGGGTCTGCCCGAGCCGAGAAAACCAAGGGATTCGGGCGCTTCGACCCACCCTGCACGACGCGGGCTGGGCCTGTTTCACGTGAAACCAGCCCCAGTGCGCGGCGCTTCGGTCGCGCTCGATGACAGCGCCAAGGAGAGACGGGAGAATGAACCGGGCACGCTGGGCCAGCCGAACGATGCGGGCGGCCGCCCTCACCCTGATCGCGGGCGCCGCCCTCGCCGCCGGCTGCGACGAGCAGGTGAACGTCGGCAACTCGGCCCCCGAGGCGATGGTCGCCGCCGTTTGCGTCGGCGGCGAAGGCCGCGTCGAGCTGACCGCCTATGTCATCGATGCGGAGCGCGATCCGGTCGAGCTGCGGGTGACCGTCGGCACTGGCGACGAAGTCCGCTCCGGCCCATCGCTCGATGGCCTGATCGGCCTCGCATCCGCGCGACCGACCGACCCGCCAGTCGGCGGGGCCTGCGCGGAAGACGCGGGCACATGCCCGGCCGGGCGGATGCATCGCATCGAATGGGGGCCCTGTGATGCTGCCGGCTGCGCCGCCCCCCCAGCGCTCGGCGCCGTTGTCGAACTGCAAACCACCGCCCGCGATGAAGCCAACCCTTTTGGCGCGCCGACCAGCGCTTCGGTCACGGTCACCGCCTGCCCGTGAGGCTCGCCGAGTGGCATGCCTTGTTGGCGGCTGCGGGCCTCGCTCTGCGGCCCGAAGAACCCGTTCGCGCGCGCATCGAGGCTTTTCTCGAAGCGCGCGCGCATTGGAGCCGCACCCACAACCTCAGCGGCCCACGCGCGCTGGATGACCCGTGGGCGACCGACGTGCTGGATGGCATGGCGGTCGCCGACTGCGCCGCATCGGGCCTCGCCTTGATCGACGTTGGCGCCGGCAGTGGGGTGCCAGGCCTGCTGGTGGCCTGCGCCCA
>JAGQJJ010000724.1 GCA_020430675.1 Myxococcales bacterium | reverse complement strand
AGGCCCTGCACGTCGAGCTGCCGGCCGAGGCCGCGGTGCGCTACCAGGCCCTTGACGCCGCCGGCGAGCCGCTCGGCACGCCCCGCGTCGAGACCTGCCAACGCTTCATGATCGCCTTCGACGACGCCCGCGCCGCCGCCGTCCGCCTCGAACACCCACCGGGCGTCGCGCCCCGGCTCTATGAAGTCTATGACCGCGCCCATTTCCCCACGGTCGACGTGGCCACCGCGGTCTCGCCCAGCGCTGACACCCCCCTGCCCTTCTTTGCACGGTGATCCCATGGACGCAGTCTCACGCCGCATTGTCGATCGCTTGGTCGATCGCATCGTTCGCCAGCCGAAGCCCTGCGATGCCTTGCTGCGCTTCGTCTACTACACCGAAGAGTTCGTCGAGCGCTATGACATCGAAGGCGTGCTGCCGCATCTGACCGATGACGAGCGCGATGCCATGCGCAAGCACTTTCGCGATGAGATGGCCCACAGCGTGGCCCTGCGCCGCTATTGCCAGGAAGAGGGCCTGCCCATCGAGCGCTCACCGCTTGAAGAGGCGCTGATCCAGCGCTCCGACGAGGGCTACGCGCAATACCTGCGCCACCTCGATCCGGCAACCAATCGCTTCACGCCGGCCGAGATGTACGCCTACTACGCCCATGTCAACGTGCAGGAAGACGTCGCCAACGTGCTCTACTCGGCGGTGGCCAACGCCCTCGAACGCCATGGCGTGCACACCCGCTTCGTCAAGCTGCTGCGCGCCTTTGCCAAGAGCGAGATCAAGCACCAGGACTACGCCGATGACTTCATGAGCAAGTACGAGGCCCAGCTTGGCCGCGCGCAATGCCGCCGCATCTATCTGCGAACGCGCGTGCAGAGCCTGACCCTCGGCGCGGGCTATCTACGCGAGTTTCTTCGCATTCTGGTCGTCGAACACGACCTCGACATCGGCCCGTTCGGCTGGCTGGTGCGCCGTCTGCCCGCCCCGGCTGCCGCCGCCTGATGCCGCTCAACCACCTCTACAGCCGAGCCCGCGCGCAGCTTATCGCCCGCGCGGTGCGGCAGCGGTTCCCGCGCGACCGACCGAACCTGCCGATTCTCTATCTGCCCGGCATCATCGGGGTGAAGCTCTACGACCGAAGGCATCACCAGTACGTCTGGGGCTCGGCGCAAGGCATCCTGCGCCGCGATCCGAGGCATGCGGATTACCGCCTGCGGACCGAGCCCTGGGGCGCGATCGATGCCATCGACGACGCCGTGCTGGCCAACGAATGCCTGCATGCCTTCCCCATCATCCCCGGCGTGCTCGAGACCCTGGTCACCGCCGAGCTGCGCCAGGTGCTCGTCGACGCGCTCGACTATCAGGAGGGCCGCGATCTCTTCTTCGTCGGCTATGACTGGCGGCATGATTTCCGGCATCTGGCGCGCCGGCTGATGCAGGAGATCGATCGCGTCCGCGCCATCTTCGGCGCGACCCAGCAAGTCATCATCCTGGGTCAATCGGTCGCCAACCTGGCGGTGCGCGAAGTCATCCGCCACGGTCCGCCTCTGTATCGGGATGCCATCGCCAAATGGTATGCTTTCGGCCCGACCTGGCGCGGCACCTACAACGCCCTGCACATGCTGCGCGACGGCTACTACCCGGCGTCGCGGCGCTTCTTTGGCTTCACCGCCGAAGACGCCTACAGCTACCCCGCTGCGTTCCAGTTGCTGCCCCATGACGCGCGGCTGGTCGACGCAAGAGGCAATGGCATCGACTTTGACCTTCAGCGCGCCGAAAGCTGGCTTGAGCATGGTCTCGGCCCATCGAGTCTGACCAAGGCCGATCTTCCCGAGCTGCAGCGCCGCCTCGACCACACCGCCGCCAACCGAAAGCGCGTCGCGGGCGAAGATGCCTTCGATGCCCGCGTGCGGCAGACGTGGTTTGCCGGCGCCCGCAATCACGCGGTCACGGCCGCCGTCGCGCACCCCGACGGCGCGCTGGTCACCGAAAAGGCCATCCGCGCCCATCGCCCCCAGATCGCCGACCAGGTGCTGGCCCGCGGCGATGACCACCTGCCGCTCAGCCACCTGACCGACGCGCCCTGCGGCCCGCTGGTGACCGACGCCGCGGCCATCCCCTACGGCGAGAGCTACGTGCACATCGGCCAGCCGCGCGATCACCGCGCCATCATCAACGCCACCGCCACGCTCAGCACGCTGGCGGTCGACATCGCCGCGGTGCGGACCTACGGATGACACCAGCCACCGATGCCATCGAGGCCCTGGCCGGGCTGGCCAATCCCTTCGCGGCGCCGTCGAGCGAAGAAGACAGGCTGTTCGCCGATGCCATGGCCGCCGCCGACGCATGGCATCGCGCCCGCAATCCACGCTATGCCGCGCTGTGGGACGAAAACACCCGCCCGCTGCTGCCGGTGGGCCTCTTCAAACGCGCCGATCTGGCCACGCCCGTCGACGATGGCGGCGAGACGCTGCGCAGCTCGGGCACGACCAGCGGGCAAGGCACGCCGGTCTTCTTCGACGCGCGCAGCATGGCCCGCATCCGCCAGGGCATGCTGCATATCTTCATGCGCGCCGGGTACTTCGACTTGCGGCCGGCGAACTTCCTGGTGCTGGCGCCCGACCCGGCGCAGGGCGACCACCCAGGCTATGCCACCGCCTTCACCCGCTTCACCGACTGCGCCCCGCAGCGCGAGGTGGTCTACGCGGTCGACGCCGACGGGCAGTTCAGCGCCGCGCGCGCCTGGGAGGCGCTGCGTCGCTTCGCCGACGAAGCGAACACCCTCTTCGTCTTCGGCCTGACGGTCTGGTTCGAGCACCTCGCGCTGGCCGCCGACGCGCCCGTGCCCCTGCGCGGCCCGCTGCGGGGCCTGACCGGCGGCGGCTGGAAGGGCCTGGCCCGTACCCTCGACCGCCCCGAGATCGTCGCGCGCCTCACGGCGCATTACGCGGGAGCTATAGGTGACTGGCGTTCAGACTTCTGCTCTTCCGAGCTCGAGGCCCACGGCAACTGCTGCGCCGCGGGCCGCTTCCACCTG
>JAGQJJ010000723.1 GCA_020430675.1 Myxococcales bacterium | reverse complement strand
CTCGGGGCCGATGCGAAGCTGACCGCCGTTGGGGAGCGGCGTCTGCATGTACATGAAGGGGTTGAGGCCGAAGTTTGTCTTGTGGCTGTCCTCGTTGCCGATCGGCTCCGAGCCGCGAAACGTGAGCCCCAGGCCCGACTGGCCCGGCCCGCGATCGAGCCCCATCTTGCCCGTCAGCGCGTTGAGTCCCTTTTGCAACCCGGGGTTGACCACCTTGCTCGGGTTGATCAGCCCGCTGCCCATGCCCAGCAGCAGCGCGCCGGCCCCGCCAAAAAGGAGCCCGGGCGGAATGTCGGTCAGCTTCGGATCGACGCCGCTGAAGAGCTTGGTGCCCATGGTCCCGAGCATGTTGCCCACCCCGGGCGTCTGATCCGACGCCGGCGTGTGCCCCGTGCCGTCGATATGTTGCTGGCGCATCAGCAGCATCCGCGCGACGAGCGGGTCCATCTGGTTTGCGTCGCGGAGGCGGTCGAGAAACCCGCTCGGCTGTTTCGGCTGCTGGGAGAGGTTGGGGCCCGGCATGCCGGGCTGCGGCGTCAGCTTGAGCAGATCCTCATCGCTCAGAAGCCGAAAGCGCTGGGGCAGGGTCGGCGTCAGGCCGGGCGGGTCATCACGCTTCATCATGATGACCTCGCGGCTCTGCGCCCGCCGCGAGACCGCGCCCTGCAACTCGGCCGACACCGGACTCGCCGTGCGCGCCGGCCCGTCCGGCGTTGGCGTCGACTCGCGCTCGCGGTCGGTCTCGAAGGTTGGCTCGGTCATCGCCCTACGTCCGGAAGGCCAGGGCCAGGACCAGCGCACCGGCGATCGCGATGACGAGGTAGACCAGATTGAAGGTCACCGCTTCGCTGCCGCGCACGATCTGCAGGCCAGTTGTGAAGCTCGCGCCGACCGCTCGACCCGTCAGCAGCCCGATCAGGCCCATCAGGCCAATGACGCCGAGCAGGCCAAAAGCGAAGTAGATGCCGCTATCCATCGCGTTCTCCCGTCGTGGTCTTCGGCGCGTGCGCCAGCCAGCGCTGCAGCGCGGGATCGTCGACTTGCTGCGCATGCGCCAGCAGGCGTGCGTGCAGCTTCGGATCGGGTCGGGCCAACGTCAGCGCCAGGGCCGCCGCGCGGGCGCCCCGGTCGATGCAGGCCGGCAGATGGCCCGCCAGCGCGGGCAACCCGTCGGCGAGCGCTCGCACCGCCGTGCGGCGGATGTCGATGTCATCAAAGCGGGCCGCCAGATCGGCGAGCAGCGCGTCGAGGTCAAGGCGGTCCAGCAGCGCCAGGGACGCATCGGGCGCCGCCGCGTCGGGCACGAGCTTGGCCAGCGCCGCGTCGGTCGCCGCGCCGCGCACCTCCAGATCGCCGCGCCACCGCGCCAGGGCGGCCAGCACCAGCAGCGGGCGCTGAGGGGTCAGATGGGGCAGGAGCCGGATCAGCAGCATCGCCTCGAGCGGCATGCCATGCAGCAGATGCACGCCGATCCAACCCTCGTCGGCGACGGTGAACAGCTTCGCCAGCATGGCCACCTGACCGTCGTCGGCGACCGGCTCGACCGCGTCAATCCAGCGTGTGCGCAGCGGCGTCATGCTCACGATCCGAAGTCCACTTCCTTGCAGTTGGCCTCGTTGCCCCGGGTGTCCTCGCGAATCGCCGACCCGTGCTGGACCCAACCTTCGTCGAGGCTGCGGGTGCCATTTACGGCGAGGCCTTCCTGCACTCGGAAGGCCGCGCGCAGCTGCCAACTCTCATTGAAGTACAACCCCGAGCAGTAGACCGAGCGCAGCGTGGATCCGGCGCTGAAGGACGAACAGAATCGTCGTTGGTCGGCTATACGACCGTTGAACCGGCTGTAGCGGTCAAAGTCGCTCGCCTCGACGGGCGAATCGGGGGTGATTCCGAAACGGGCCAAGGTGCCGCGAACCTGGCCGGCGAGCAGCTCATTGCCTTGATTGGCCATCGACATTCCCGACCCGTCGCGCACCTGCTGCCAGGCGTCGTGATCGACCCCGTCGCGGGAGTAGAAGCGATTTGCGCTGGTCAACTCATAATCGGTGGCGGTGTTGCGCAGCATCCACTCGCGGGCCAGACGCTGGTAGACATCGCCCTGTCGGACCGTCTCAATGAAGCCGTCGTCGGGGTGAACGGCGTTGATGGCCGCGACATCCCCCGCGTTGCGGGCGGTCTCGGCCAGGGTCAACAACCGGGTGTGCTCGGTGTCGAGCGTGCCCAACGCGTGGAGCGAGACCTGCCCTTGCTGGGCCACCGCCGACATCATCGCCCCACTCGCATCGCTCATCGCCGCGCGCAGGGCGGCGTTGCTCTGCGCCGTCGAGTAGATGTTGTAGAAGATCGAGCCGATCAGGCTCGCCGCGGTGCCGACGACCGGGATGAAGCCGACCGCGGTCAGGATGGTCGCGACCACATTGGCTTCCAGCGACGAGAAGCTCTGCACGTTCCACTGTGCCTGCTCGCCCAGCTGATGAAACGCCTGGACCACGGTGGTGCCGTTGGTGATGACCCGCGCGGTGAGCGTTGTCTTCCAGCCGTTCAGTTCGTGGTTCTTGGCGTCGAACGCCCGCGTGACCTGGTCGGGATCGAGCGCGACGCCATGACCATTGGCCAGATCGCCCACCAGGCTTCGCACATCGCCGGTGCCGATGCGGGCCTCGACCGCTTCGGCCTGCCGTTCCGCGGGCGAGTCCTCGGGCACGACCCCCTTGAGCTGTGGACCGCCCGGCCCGGCCGGGCGTGGCGCGCCGGGTTGTCCGGGCGAGCCCGGCGCCCCTTGCCCGCGCAGCTTCTGCGCCTCCGCCTGCCGCAAGACCTCTTCTGCGGTCGGCGCCCCGCCGTCATCGGGCGTGTCCTTGTCGCCCTTCGCGCCCTGATTCGGGCCGCCGGGGGCGGGGGCCTGCCCCCCCGGCGCCGGCGCGGGCCCCCCAGGCGCGGGTGGGGCGTCGGGCGACGGCTGCCGTGAGACGCCGCTCGACTGTTGCAGCACATGGGTCAGCTCATGGGCCACGGTCTCGCGTGACGGGCT
>JAGQJJ010000722.1 GCA_020430675.1 Myxococcales bacterium | reverse complement strand
TCAGTAGGCGATCAGCGCTTCGAGCGCGTCGCGCACGCTCTGCTCGTCGGGCAGGGTCGCGCGCTCGAGGATGCGCGAGAAGCCGATCGGCACGTCGAGCGCGCCGACGCGGCGGACCGGGGCGTCGAGCCACTCGAAGCAGTGCTCGGCGATCCAGGCGGCGATCTCGGCGCCGAAGCCGTTGGTGAGGTGGTCTTCATGCACCACCAGCGCCTTGCCGGTGCGGCGGATCGAAGCGGCGACGGTCTCTTGATCCCAGGGTTTGATCGAGCGCAGGTCGATGATCTCGGCCTCGCGGCCCGTCTCCTTGCTGATCTTGTGGGCGGCGCGCAGGCTCCAGTGCACTGGGGTGCCCCAGCAGATGACCGTGGCGGCGTCGCCCTCGCGGCGGACGCGCGCCTTGCCGAAGGGCACGGCGTGGTCCGGGCCGCAGCGCGGGGTGGCGGCGAAGTTCTGGTTGTAGAGGAACTTCGGCTCCAGGAAGAAGGTCATGCCGCGGCTGCGGATGCAGGTGCGCAGCAGGCCGGCGGCGTCGTCGGCAAACGCGGGCACCACCACGCGCGTGCCGGGCAGGTGGCCGAAGATCGCCTCGGTGTTCTGCGAGTGGTAGAGGCCGCCGCCGATATACCCGCCGCTCGACAGGCGCAGCGTGATGTTTGGCGAGTACTGCCCGCGGGTGCGCCAGTACTCGTGGCTCATCTCGACGATCTGCTCCATCGCGGGCCAGACATAGTCGGCGAACTGAGCGGCTTCGATCACGACGCGGATGTCATCGCGGAAGCGGCAGAGGCCGTTGGCGGTGCCGACGATGAAATCCTCGGCGATGGGCGCGTTGAAGACTCGGCGGCGGCCGAAGGCCTGCTGCATGCCCTTGGTGACCAGGAAGACGCCGCCTTTTTCCTTGGAGGCGACGTCCTGGCCCCAGAGGAAGGTGTGCTCGTTGCGCGTGAACTCGGCGTGCAGCGTCTCGTTGATCGCTTCGCGCAGCTTCCACTTGTCGTCGGATTCGGGGGTGGCGGTCTCGGTCGGGTGCCAGGGCTCGGGCGAGACGAAGGTGGTGACGCTGGCCGGATCGGGGTCGGCGGCGGCCTCGGCGCGCTCGGCGGCGGCGTTCAGCTCGGCTTCGTTGGCGGCGTCGATGCGGGCCAGGTCTTCTTCGGTGGCGAAGCCGGCGGCGAGGATCTCGGCCCGCAGGTGGGCCAGCGGATCCTTCTTGGCGACCGCGGCCAGCTCTTCGGCGGTGCGGTAGAGCTCCTGGCGGTCGGAGTTGGAGTGGGCGCCGATGCGCTCGCACTGCGCGTGCACCATGGCCGGGCCGGCGCCGCTGCGCACGTATTCGAGCGCGGCTTGCATGCCGTGGTGGCAATCCACGAAGTCGGTGCCGTCGACGTTGATGATCTTCAGGTCGCGCAGGCCGGTGTAGTTGTCGCTGACGCGCGGGTTGGCCGTCTGCTCGGTGACCGGCACCGAGATGCCGAAGCGGTTGTTCTGAATGACAAAAATGACCGGCAGCTTCTCGCGGCTGGCGCCGTTGTAGGCCTCGTAGCAATAGCCTTCGCTGGTGCTGGCCTCGCCCTGGCTCGAGAAGGCGACCGCGTCGGCGCCGTAATGCTTGATGGCGCGGGCGACGCCGACGGCGTGCAGGGTGTGGTTGCCGGTGCACGACGAGACGTTCTCGATGCCGATGGCGGGCTTGGCGAGGTGGTTCGACATATGTCGCCCGCCGCCGGCCGGATCGGTGTCTTTCGAGAGGCCGTTGAGGATGATCTCTTCCGGCGTGAGGCCCGCGGCCAGCGTGGTCAAAAGGTCGCGGTAATAGGGGAAGAGGTAGTCCTGGTTGGCCCGGAAGGCCAGGCCGAGCGCGAGCTGGATGCCGTCGTGGCCGGCGAAGGGCGCGTGGTAGCCCCAGCCTTTGGCCTTGCGGATGTACCCTTGCGCCTTGTCTTCGATCAGTCGACCGAGCTGCGTGATGCGGTACCACTCGAGCACGGTCTCGGCGGGGATCCCGCTGAAGCGTTTGGCGGCGCTTTTCTTCGATGCGGCCACGAAGTCCTCCGAAATGCGTGCGGTGCCGAATCGGCGTGGGCTTGTGTTGTCCGTCGTCGCCGGGCGGGCGTCAAGCCCTTCTCCTCAGGCCAAGGCGTCGCGAATGGCGGCGAGCATCTCGGAGGTGCGCGCGGTGCCGCCCAGATCGGCGGTCAAGGCGCGGCGTTCGACGAGCACGGTCTCGACCGCGCCTTGCAGGCGATCGGCGACCGTGGTCTGGCCCAGATGGCGCAGCAGGTGGATCGCGGGCAGCAGCAAGGGCAGGGGGTTGGCGACGTCCTTGCCCATCAACTGCGGCACGCGGCCGTGGATGGCTTCGAAGACGACGCAATCATCGCCCATGTCCATGCCCCAGACGGCGCTGATGCCGCCGACGAGGCCGGCGCCCAGGTCGCTGATGATGTCGCCGTACAGGTTGCCGCAGACCAGCACGTCGAACTGCGCCGGCCGCTGCACGAGCTGCATGCAGACGTTGTCGACGATGAGCGCGCGCGTCTCGACGTCGGGGTAGGCCTCGCCGATCTCGTGGCCCACCTGGAGGAAGAGGCCGTCGGTCTTTTTCATGATGTTCGCCTTGTGCACGATGGCGAGGCGACGGCGGCCCTGCTTGCGGGCGTAGCGGTAGGCGAAGCGGAAGATGCGCTCGCTGGCGGCGCGGGTGACGACCTTGATCGACTCGACCACGCCGGGGTGCACCTCGTGTTCGAGGCCGCCGTAGACGTCTTCGGTGTTCTCGCGGATGACCACCAGATCGAGCGGCTCGTAGCGGCTTTGCAGGCCGCGCAACGTGCGCAGGTGGCGGACGCCAGCGTACAGGTCGAGGCCGCGGCGCAGGGCGACCGAGGGCCCCGGGCGGCCGGGCGTGGTCGAGGTGGTGAAGGGCGCCTTGAGCGCGACACCGTTGCGACGGATTGACGCGAGGCACTGCGCGCTGACCGCGTTCTCGGCGTCGCCGATGGTCTCGATGATCTCCCAGGCGACCT
>JAGQJJ010000721.1 GCA_020430675.1 Myxococcales bacterium | reverse complement strand
CGGTGGTCGACATGGGTTCGACCGCGGCGCTCCAGCAGGGGTCGCCCGCCCCCGCGTCGGCGATCCAAGGCGCGGGGCAGGTGAGGCCAAACGCGGCGGGCTGGCCCGCGTCTTCGGGGGCGCAGACCTCGCAGCCGACGATGGCCGACAACAGGGCGCCGATGATGAAGCTGCCCACTGATGAATTGCCCGGTCGATGCCTTTTCATGTCCAGTCGAGTATCCCAGGGGCGGACGCCGGTCAAGTGGGATCAGGCGTGCGCTGCCGTTTGTCCGCGCGGGCGGCGGCGGCCGGGTGCGGCAAGGCCGGAATCGGCGGCCGTTTGCGGCGATGGCTGCCGACATCGGCGGCCGACTCCGGCAGGATGGTCACCTCGATGGCCGATTGCGGCGGCCGATATCGGCAATCTTGCCGTTTGGTTTGCCGATATCGGCAAACCATTGCCGTTCATTGCCGAATTCGGCAATGCATTGCCGCCGATTGCCGATATCGGCAAATCGCGACCCCGCGCTTCGCGCGGGGGAAGAAGGGGAAAAGCTCAAGAGATCAAGGTCCTGGGGCCGCGCACACACACCGGAAGCCGACGACGCCGACCCGCCTCCGCGGGCCGTCCTCGTCGCGGTACGCGACCCGCAGGCTCCGCGGATCGAACCACCACGCGCCCCCCCGAAGCACGAGCAAACCGGCGGAGTTGGCCGGCGCCGCGAAAGGATCGGGCGCCGGATTTTGTGAGTAACGCTCGCGGGCATCGCGGCACCACTCCCAGACGTTGCCGCTCAGCTCCCAGGCGCCGGTGGGGCTCTCGCCGCCGGGGAAGGCGCCCAGCGGCGTGGTGCCTCGGTGATGTTCCTCGCCGTTGCGCCGGTCGGGGTCGTCTTTGTGGCCCCAGGGATAACGGCGGTTGTTGGTGTCTGGCCCGCGCGCCGCGCCCTCCCATTGCGCCTCGGTCGGCAGCCGGACGTCGCCCGGCATGGGTCGATCGGTCGTCTGACTCAGCCACCGCGCATAGGCTTCGGCCTCCCAATACGAGACGCCGACCACCGGGTGCGTCGGCCGGCCCTGTCGCTGCACGAACCACCCGTTCGGTCGCGTGATGTCACCATCGACGCGCCATCGCCAGCCGGCGTCGGACCACAGCGCGCGGGTCTCGTAGCCCTTGGCCGCGATGAAGGCATCGTACTCGCAGACCAGAACCGGCCAGCGCTGGATGAAAAACCGCGAGAGCTGCACCCACCCGGCCGGCTTCTCGTCGGAGTCGGCCCACCGATCCCCTGGCGTCGCGCCGCGCCAGTACCGGCCAGGGGGCACTTCGACCCAGCGCGGCACGTCGCGCAGCCATCGCGCATGGCAGCCGATGGCATTCCAGAAACCCACCCGCTGCACTGCGGGCACGGGCAGCGCGCGGGTGGCATCGGCGTCCAGAAAGAGCGCCTGCAAGCCATCGACCGCTTCGATGACATCATCCGGCGGCGGCCGGTCGCGGCACGGGGCGAGGCACTCGGCGGCGAGGCGGGCGAAAGCGGCGCGGTCGGGGCCATTGCGTTTGTCATCACGCGCCCAGGCGCCCAGCGTGCGCAGCCAGTCCCAGGCGGGCGTGGGCGTGGCCGCTTCGGCGCGCACCAGGCGGGCGGTGAACATCTCGAACACCTCGCGCCACTGGTCATCGCGGGCGTAGCGCTCGGTGAGGTGCTGCGCGCGCGCCTGCGCGTCGACGCACAGGCGGCAGGCGACCAGGTACTCGGCGAAGGTGCGGTGCGCGAAGCGCAGGCGGCGCTGGCCGCTGATGGGATCCACCGCGCGCCACTCCAGCATGGCGGCGCGTTCGTCGAAGAAGCGCACCAGCGCTTCGGCGGTGGCGCGGTCCTGGCCATGGGTGGGGTCATTGATGATGAGCTGGATGCAGTCTTCTTCCAGCAAGGCCTCGTCTTCGCCGCGGCTGCCTTCGCGGGTGGCTTCATGCCACCACTTCCAGGCGATCTCGCCGAGCAGGGCGCGGCGCACATGCGGGGCGACGGCGCGCAGCTTGGGATCGCGGTCGTCGCGCTTGCGGTTGCTCAGGAACAGCTCGATCAGGTGGTGGTAGAGGTCGACGCGGCTGTCGGGGAGCTGCTTGTCGCGGAAGAACACGAGGCAGATCAGCGCCAGGATGAGCGGCGTGCCGCTCTGGGCGGCCAGCTTCTGGTGGCGCGACAGGTCGGCGAGCAGGCGTTCGGCGTCGGCGGCGGCTTCGGCCGGGTCGGGCAGGCGCGCGACGAGCCAGCGGGTGGCCACGGTGCGCTGCTGTGTTTCGTCGAGCGGTTGCAGGCGCACGGTCAGGAAGGGCTCGGCGGGCTCGGCGCCGTCGCGCACCGCGGCCTCGCGGCAGGTGAGCAGGACGCGGGAGTTCGGGCATTGCACCGCCCACTCGCCGATGACGCGGGCCCAGTCGCGGCGGCGTCGGGGTTCGGCGATCTAGTCGAGGCCGTCGAGGAAGAGCACCAGCCGCTGCTCGCGCAGCGCGGCGTCGGCGGCCTCGGCGGGCAAGGCGGCGCGGTCGTTCTGCTTGCCCAGGCGGGCGAAGGCGAAGTCGAGCAGGGTGCGACCGCTGATCTCGGCGCTGGCGGGCAGGGTGCCCAGGTCGAGCCAGACGGGGAACGGGCGCTCGGGCGCCCAGGCCGGGTGCGCGCCGGTCTCGCCCAGCGCGTCGGCGCAGAGCTGGCCGCACAGGTGGCGCAGTGTGGTGGTCTTGCCGCTGCCGGGCTCGCCGACGAGGAAGACATGGCGATGGGCGCGCAGGTGGTCTTCTACGGTCTGCCGCGCCTCTTGGTCGGGCGCCTCGGGGTCAGGCGCTCGAAGGCGGCGAGGGTCTTCGTCGCGCGCACCGCCGCTGGCAAAGAGCGGCACATAGATGTCGGCCAGCACCCGCGCCGCGCGGCCGTCGGGGTCGCGCTGCTCCAGCGGCAGGCGGCCGCAGCGGTCGCGCAGGGCGCTGAGGTAGGCGACCACGCCCAGGTCGTCGACCGCGATGTCGGCGCAATCGGCGCCGCCGAGCACC
>JAGQJJ010000720.1 GCA_020430675.1 Myxococcales bacterium | reverse complement strand
AGCTCACCCCGGCGGCGACCAGGCCGGCCACCGCGCCGCCGCCGACCGCGCCGCCGAGCGAAGAGGCGCCCGCCGAGCCGCTGCCGCTCAATTTCCCCGCCGCGCGCCGCCAGATCGAGCGCGTCTTTGGCACCGGCAAGGCGGGCAGCGACGCCAACGTGGCCAAGGCGCTGCGCAACGAGCTGGAGAAGATGCTCGGCCCGCGCGGCGAGTGGACATCGACCGTCTGCCGCGGCATCGCCGACGCGCTGCTCGACGGCGCGCCGCAACGCGGCCGCTCGCCGGCCCATGAGCTGATGTGGCTGCGCCTGATCGGCTGGGCGATTCGCCCCGGCTTCGGCGCCCGCGGCGACGCGCGCCGTCTCGATCGGCTCTGGGCTTTGCAGGCGCCGGGGCCACAGCACGCCAAAGACAAGGGCATCTGGTCCGAGTGGTGGGTCGTCTGGCGCCGCGTCGCTGGCGGCCTCGACGCCGCGCGGCAACAAGCGCTCTTCGCCGGCATCGCGCCCTGGCTCGGCGGCGGCAAGGTGCCGCCCGGCCCCCGCGCTCACGGCGACGTCGAGATGATCCGCCTGCTCGGCGCCCTCGAGCGCCTGTCGCCCGCGCAGAAGGTGCAGGCCGGCGAGTGGTTTTTCGCCCGGTACTCGAAGCTGCGCTCGTATTGGCCGCTCGGCCGACTGGGCGCGCGCGAGCTGATGGACGGCGACGCCGCCGACACCGTGCCGGTCTCGGTCGCCGAAGCGTGGCTCGGCCGGCTGTTTGAAGCCGACTGGGCCACCGAAGACGGCGCCGCGCTCGCCGCGGTGCTGCTCGCCCGGGCCACCGGCGACGCCGGCCGCGACGTCGACCCGGCGCTGCGCGGTCAGGTGGCCCGCCGCCTGGGCGACATCAAGGCCCCATCGCGCTGGGTCAGCCTGCTGACCGAAGCCGCCGACCTGTCGTCCGCCGATGCCAAGGCCATCTTCGGCGACGCCCTGCCGCCTGGCCTGCGCCTCGTCTGATCAGGCTCCTCCGAGCCAGCCGGCAAAGCCCTCGGTCGCGCCAAACTCGGTGAGCATGGGCCCGAGCACCCCGATCAGCTCCGCCCGCAGCGCCTCCTGGGCATCGTCTTCGGCCAGCAGCTCGGCGATCGGCGTCTCGCCCTCGACCTCAAGCCACCGCCGCATCTCGGCCAGAATCACCGCGCGCGCCTCGGGCCGCGTCAGATCGTGCACCACCTGGCCCGGTAGCACCTCGACCGCGGTGGCCAGCGTCTTCTCCTCGCGGGCCACGCGGCGCCAGACATCGACCGTGGGCACGTCCATCGCCACCTCGAAGGCGTGCAGCCGCGTGCGCCCGATCTGCCGCGCCATCTCGGGGCTGGCCAGGATGTTCACCAGCCGCCCGAGCATGAAGTCCATCGAGCCCTCGACAAAGGTGCTCACCGCGCCGCGAAGCTGGCCCTCGACCTGCGCGCCCAGGCTGCCAAGCAGGCCCTTGCCCGCCCGGCCGGCGATGCCCACCGCCGAGCGCCCCATCGCGCCGACCAGCCCGCCGCCGCTGCCGCCCGGCTTGAAGGTCGCCACGAAGCGATCGAGGGTCTCCTGCACCACCGCGCGCAGCAGGTGGCGCACCGCGTCCTGCTCGACCAGCTTCTCCAGCATGTCGCGGTCGAGGTGCATCGGCTTCGCCGCGGCGGCGCGCAGCTCGGCCTTGGTTTCCGCGGTGAGCCAATCGCCCACGCGGTCGCCCCGGTCGGCCGCCCGCTCGGCCTCGCGCTCGGCAAAACCGCGCACATGGGTCTCGGCGAAGCGCTCGACCAGCCCGAAGGCCAGCGCGCGGTCCAGATCGCGCAGCACGCGCTCGGGGTCGATCACCGCCCGCGCCGGGCGGGCCAGGGCGAAGTCGACAAAAACCGCGGCCAGCGCCGCGGCGTCATCGGGGTTGGCGAGGCGGGTCAGCAAAGTGGCCTGATCGATCATCGAGGCTCCCCAGGGTGGCGGAATCGGCGCGCAGCATACCGATCCAGGCCCCTCTTGCCCACCGCTGGCGCATCTGGTGAACTGCCGGGGCCAACCGACCGGGAGATGTCATGAGCACGCCCCAGACTTATCCGGTGCCCGCCCGCGTGCGCGAGGGCACGACGCAGCCGATCGACTCGATGGACGCCTGGCGCCGCGAGACCGAACGCTGCGCGAACGACCCCGACGGCTTCTGGCTGGCCCAGACCAAAGCCCTGGTGCGCTGGCGCGAGGCGCCCACGGTCGGCCTCGACGGCGACTTCCACTCGGTCAAGGACGGCCCGCTCGCCTGGTTCGCCGACGGCACGCTCAACGTCACCGAGACCTGCCTCGACCAGCACCTGGCCGAGCGCGGTGAAAAGACGGCCATCATCTGGGAGGGCGACGAACCGACCGACGTGCGCCGCCTGACCTACGCCGAGCTGCACGCCGCGGTCGGCCGCGCGGCCAACGCCTTGAAATACCTGGGGGTTCAGAAAGGCGACCGGGTCATCATCTATATGGGCATGGTGCCCGAAGCCGCCATCGCCATGCTCGCCTGCGCCCGGCTCGGCGCCATTCACTCGGTCGTCTTCGGCGGCTTCTCCGCCGAGGCCCTGCGCGACCGCGTGCGCGACTGCGGCGCCGAGGTGGTCATCACCCAGGACGAAGGCCGCCGCGGCGGACGCCCCATCCCGCTCAAAGCGACGACCGACGCCGCCCTCGAAGGCGAGCACGGCGTGCGCAAGGTGCTGGTCTATCGCCGCACCGGCGCCGCCGTCGGCTGGACGGAAGGCCGCGACGTCTGGTGGCATGAGGTGGTCGACAAGGCCCGGCCCGCCTGCCCGGCGGAAGAGGTCGAAGCCGAGCACCCGCTGTTCATCCTGTATACCAGCGGCTCGACCGGCCGCCCCAAGGGCCTGCTGCACACCTGCGGCGGCTACCTGACCTACGCCGCCTTCACCCATCGCACCGTCTTCGATTTGCGTGAAGACGACGTCTACGCCTGCGTGGCCGACGTCGGCTGGATCACCGGCCACACTTATATCGTCTACGGCC
>JAGQJJ010000719.1 GCA_020430675.1 Myxococcales bacterium | reverse complement strand
GCCGCCGCTGCGACCTGCCCTGCCGCGAGCGGGCCGACCTCGGCTGACGTGGAGCCGCTGGCCCGCCTCCGCCGCCTGCTCGGCCTGGCCCGCCGCCGCCGCCCCGCGCGCCTGCCGGTCGAAGAGGCCCCGCGCCCCGTGGCCGGCGAGAACCTGCTCTTCATCAGCGACCTGCACCTGGGCGAAGCCTGCAAGGACCACTCGCGCATCGAGTACCTCAAACGCGGCGGCGAGCTGGACGCCCACGTCTGCAGCTTCCTCGAGCACCACGCCCGCCACACGCCCGGCGGCCGCCCCTGGCGCCTCATCCTCGGGGGCGACCTGCTCGACTTCCTGCAAGTGACGATGACCCCGCCCGGCACCACCGGCGAAGCGGCGATCTACGGCCTGGGCACGCGCGAAGAGGAGTCAGCCTGGAAGGTGCGCCGCCTGATGGAGCGCCACCGGGAGTTTTTTGTCTACCTCGCCGACTTCATCGGCGCTGGCCACCGCATCGAGATCGTGCAGGGCAACCACGACGAAGAGCTGTTCTGGCCGGCGGTGCGCACCGCCTTTGTCGAGGGCCTCGTCGGCCTCTACTTCGGCGATGAAGGCCACCCGCGCCTCACCCCGCAGGCCTTCGCCGAGCGCATCCACTTCAACCCCTGGTTCTACTACCAGCCCGGCCTGGTCTACGTGGAGCACGGCCACCGCTTCGACGACTTCTGCGCGACGCCGCCGCAGCTCTGCCCACTCAAACCCCAGGCCGAAGACGAGCTGGTGACGCCGCTGAGCGGCCTCGCGATCCGCTACTTCGCCAACCGCCAGCCGGGCTTTCGCACGCATGACAAAGAGCACTGGGGCATGCGGGAGTACTTCCTGTTCTTCCGCTCGATGGAGCTGCGCCGCACCATCGACATGCTCAGCTGCTACGCCCGCCTCATCGCGCGCGTTGGCGTCTACTACGTCGAGCACGGCCGGTTTCGCAGCGACGAGGCCCTCGCCGCGCACGCCCTGCGGCTCGAAGCGCTGGCCGAGCGCGGCAACGTCGACCGCGCGCAGCTCACGCAACTGGAGAGCTTCGGCGCCCGCTCGATCATGGGCCGCCCGCTCGGCCTCTTCACGATGATGGGCCTGGGCGACTGGACGGCGGTGTTGCTGCTGCTGATCTCGATCGCCATGGCGCTGGCCAACGACGCGCCGCTCTGGGCCGACCTGCTGCTCATCCTGGGCGTGGGCGGCGGCGCGCTGGCGGCGGCGCGCGGACTACGCAAGCTGTATCCTCGTGACATCAAAGCCAAACTCGATGTCGCCGCGACCCGCATCGGCGAGCTCTTGCACCCGCCGGTGGTCGTGCTGGGCCACAGCCACCGCCCGGTGCGCCGCCGCATGCGCCACGATCACCGGGCGTTCTACGTCAACACCGGCAGCTTCCTGTTGCACGAGGGCGAAGGCCACGCGCCCGAAGCCCCATGCGATTGCCGCTCGACCTTCGCCCGCATCGAGTACCCCGGCGAGTACGGCCAGCCGCGCCCCGAGCTGCTGCGCTGGTGTGCGGTTCGGCAGGCGCCAGCGCCGTACGAATCCTGATCGGCTCAGCCGACGTCGGTCGTGCCCTCGTCGGTCGCGTCGGCCGGCGGCGCGGTGGTATCGGGCACCTCGCGCACGGCGCCGTCCGCCTCGGCCCAGGGCGGTGGGCGACCGCCGGTCCAAACCTCATCAGCCGCGCGATGGGCGCGCAGCCAGTCGTCGACCTCGACCTGCAACTCGGCGGTCTCGGGGCTCTCCTCGCCCGAGCCCAGCACGCGCGTGAACGCCTGCCGCAGCCCGGTGGGCGTGTCTTCGCCGATCACGTCCTCATATTCGTCGTAGAGCGCCTCGGCCTCGCGGCGCTCGCGGGCGAACAGACGGGCGACCTCGGCGCCCAGCGTCTCGGTCGTGAAGTCCGGCCAACGCGGGCGCCACCAGGCGGCGAGCGCATCGGCAAACGCGGCGGCGTCGACGAACCGATCTTCCGGCGCCTTGGCCAGCGCGCGATCGATCATCGTGTCAAACGCCGCGTCGAGCCGCTCATCCACCGCGCTCGGCGGCCGATGAGGCGTATTGCGCACGGCCTGGATGATCGTCTGGTCATCGCCGCCGGTGAACGGCAGTCGCCCGGTGGTCGCAAGATAGAGCACCACCCCGGCGGCGAAGACGTCCGAGCGCCGGTCGAGCCCCTTGCGCAGCGTCTGCTCGGGGCTCATGAACTTGACCTTGCCCTTGATGAAGCCGGCCGCGGTGCGCGTGCGGTTGAGCCGGGCCTTGGCCACCCCGAAGTCGATCAGCTTCACCCCGCCGTCATAGCCGATCAGCAGGTTCGATGGGCTGAAGTCGCGGTGGATGAGGCCCAGCGAGGCGCCCTCGGCGTCGCAGGCCTCATGGGCGTGGTGCAGGCCGCGCAGCGCCGACTCGACGACAAAACCTGCCGCGGCCAGCGGCAGCGACTCGCCGCGCTCGTGGCAGCGCCGCAGCACGCCGCGCAGATCGACGCCGTCGACGTACTCCATGGCCAAAAAGAACTGCCCGTCGACCTCGCCGTGCGCCAGCACCCGCGCGATGTTCGGATGGTCGAAATGCGCGGTGATGCGGGCCTCATCGACCAGCATCGCCACAAACTCGGCGTCGTCGTTGTAGACCGGCAGCAGGCGTTTGATGGCCACGTCGCGCTCATCGCCCGGCGGGCCGATGCGGGCGCGATGCACCTCGGCCATGCCGCCCGAGGCGACGCGGTAGAGCAGACGGTACAAGCCGAAGGGGCGCGGGCGACGCACGATCGGGAAGGTAGCCGCGCCGTGCGTCGGTTGCAATCGCCGATCCTGAATGCTAGATCACGACGCTGTTCTCGATCCGACGCAGGTGACGAATGGGACGCAATCTGCTCTCTGTTGCGACATGCCTTCTGCTGGTAACGGGCTGCAAGCCGGCCGCGTCCGACGCGCCCGCCCCCACCGCTGCGCCGACCGCCGCCGCGCCGGCGGCCGCCGCGCCCGTGCCTGTTAATGAAGCCGCGCCCGCCG
>JAGQJJ010000718.1 GCA_020430675.1 Myxococcales bacterium | reverse complement strand
GCGACCGATCGCACGCCGATCATGGCGCGCGCGCTCGATGGCACGGTGATCGAGGTCTTCGAGTGGACTTCGCCCGAGGCCATCGAGCGGGCCCATACCGACGCCAAGGTGCTGGCGATGTGGGCCGATTTTGCCGACGCCTGCGACTACGTGCCGCTCGATACGCTCAGCGAAGCGAGGGCACCGTTTGCCGGGTTTGAGCCGATCGAGTGACGTGCCCGCGGGCCGGGGTCACGGTCCGGTGGCAGGGGGGCGACCGCCATTGGTGTGCGCGGCGGCACAGGCGTTGCTCTGTATGGGGGCGTCACGAGGAGGACGCCATGGGCGACCGGCGGCCCGACCAGATGACCGATGAAGCGCTTCGGCAGGAGCACCGCGCGCTGCAGTTGCGGCTCGATGTGCTGCTGTTGGTGCGCCAACGCAACGCGGTGGCGTCCGCCGGAACGCCGACCGCGCGCAGCCGGGCCGGCGAGCAGGCGCAGATCGAGGCCGAGATGGCCGCCATTCGACGGCGGCAGCGGGCCTTGTACGAGGCGCATCGCCGGCGCCGGTTGCAATCCGCGTAGCGGTCTCACCTTGCCAAGGGCAGCGTGGCGCGCAGCGCTTCGGCGAGCGGGCCGGCGAGCGCGGCGGGCACAATCCGCTCGGCGAGGCGGCGCCGAGCGGCGTCTTCGCTGCGCGGGTCGACCCCGACGAGGCCGGCCGCGGCGAAGTTGATATGCGCCAGCGGCGCCGGATCGGCGCAGCGCTGCAGGCGGGCGTCGAGGTGCAGGGCGCAGCGGGCGCCGATGCCATTGCGGTCGCAGGTCACCTCAGCGCGCGGGGTCAACGCCAGCCCGGCGCAGGTCGCGTCGATGCGGGCTTCGACGCCCAGCGCGTGCAACGCGCCCAGCAGCGCGGCGGTGGTGACTTCGGCCAGCGCCGCGTCCATCTTGGGCAGGGGGTCTACCGAGACGGCCACCGACCGCAGAACTTGGCCGCGGCGGGCTTCGAGCGCCAGGGCGCGCTGGCGGTCGGCCAGGAACGGCGCGTGCGGGCGATCGGTTACGGCGCGCAGGCGCCACGCCGGGCCGGGCAGCGCGTGGAAGGCCGCCTCGGCGGCGCGCAGCTCGCGGGTGAAGACCAGCGTCGTCTCGGTTCGGCCGACATCGGCGAGCGCCAGGGCGGCGGCGGTCTCGGCGGCGGCTGCGGCCTGGCGGAAGGGCACCGCCGCGCGGTCGTAATCGGCGCCGAGCGCGTCGGCCGCCGCCTGCCGCGCCAGCACCGCGCGGGCCCGGCAACCGGTGGGGTCGCACATCGCCGCCTCGGGGGGGATGCGGATCAGCTCGGCGCGCTCGAACCGGGCCTCGACCTCGATGCGCTGCCGGGTGCGCTCGGTGGCCTGATCGCCGCCCTGGCTCTCGACTTCGAGCACCGAGTGCAGCTTCGCGGCGATCTGCTCGGCGATGCGCGCCCGCGCCGAAGCGGCGGCGGCCTCGGGCGTGGCGCCGGTGCCTTCGGCGACCAGATAGCGCGCGGTGGGATAGCGCGCGGCAAACGGGTCGGGCGCGGCGCCACAGGCGGTCAGCAGCAGGCACAGGGCAAGACGGCGCATCGAGACAGCGTGCCACATCTCGGCCCGGGCGGCGTGGTTGATGCGGCCGCGCGTGGGCCGACCAGAAAATCACGGTCGTTGATCCTTTTTCGAACGGGTCGACGGGCCTCCCTTCAACCATTGCCAGAAACCAAGACGTAGACGGCGGCCTGGCCGCCCACACATCGGAGGACGAGATGCGCTCGTGGATGCTCCCGTGCGCCGCCGCGGCGGCGATGACCCTGATGGCCTGTGAGCAGGCGGAGACCACCTCGACGACCCGTCCGGTGACCGGCCAGATCGCCGCGCCGCTGCAGGCGCGGGCGACGACGCTGCGCGCGGTGGATCTGAGCGGCGGCGTGCTCGATGTGCCGGTGGATGACTCAGGGCGCTTCGCGACGAACCTGGAGCTGGGGCGCACCTACGCCCTCTACCTGCTCGATGATCTGGGCGCGGTCAGCTTCGAGGTGATGTTCAACCGCGACGCGACCGGCACCATGACCCGCCTGCTGCCCATCAGCGCCTCACCGGCCGGCGACGAAGACGCGCCGGTCGAGATGGGCGAGATGGACGAAGAGGGCGAGGGCGTCGCGGTGCCCGAGAATGACCCGCTGGCCCAGGTGGACGGCGACGGCGACGGCGTGGCTGACCTGGATGACGCCGACGACGATGGCGATGGCATCTCGGACGACGACGACGCCGACGACGACGGCGACGGGATTGACGACGACGTCGGCAGCGAAGAGGCCGACCGGCACGCGCGGCACCACGAAGACGGCGATGATGACCACGGCGGCGCGGCCGGCGATGACCACGGCGATGACGGCAACGAAGCCGGCGACGACCACGGCGGCGACCGCGACGACGAAGAGGGCGACGACGAAGAGGGCGATGACAACGGCGGCGACGGCGACCGCGCCGGCGACGATGAGGGCGAAGAAGGCGACGGCGATGGCGAGGCCGACGACGACAGCGAGGCCGACGGCGAACAAGCCGACGACGACAGCGACGCCGATGGTGAAGAAGCCGGCGACGACAGCGACGCCGATGGTGAAGAAGCCGACGACGACGGCGACGCCGATGGCGATGAAGCCGACGATGGCGACGCCGATGGTGAAGAAGCCGACGACGCGGACGCGGCCGAGCCCGTCTGATCCGGCCGCCGCGCCCCGGGCGCATCCCGCGCGCTCGCCCGCCCGACCCCCGGCGGGCCGAGCGGTTTTCAGCGCGGTTCCTTTTGCCCCCCCTCCCCTCTACGATGGGCCCGATGCGCCGGCCCGCACTGCTCCTCCTCACCCTCGCGTTCGTTCAGCCCGCCGCCGCCGAGCCTCATCCGGTCGCGCTCGACTGGACGACGGAAGCCGGCGCCGACTGCGCCGACGAAGCCGCGCTGCGCGCTGAGGTGGCGCGCCTCATCGGGCGCGACCCGTTCGACGCCACCGCGGCCCGGCATCTGGGCATCCTCTGGCGTCGCG
>JAGQJJ010000717.1 GCA_020430675.1 Myxococcales bacterium | reverse complement strand
CCGCGCAGGTCGCTGTGATGCACCGCCAGCGCCGCCGCGTCGCACAACGTCTCGGGATGCGGCTCGGCGCCCCGGCCGGGCGCGGGCACCACCACATGGGCGCCGGGCGCGTCGCGCACATGCAGCCAATGGTCGTTGCCGCGAGCCACATGAAACGTCAGCGCGTGGTTGTCGGCGCCGCCGCGGCCCACCCGGACGCGCTCGCCCGCAGCGCTGCGAAACTCGCGAAACGGCTGGCGCGGCGCCATCTTGGCCCGCGATCCGCCCGGGGCCTGCACGGCGGGCAACATGCCTTCCCGCCGCAAGAGCGCCACAAGCGCATCGACCGGCAGCTCACCCTCTTCAAGTTCGAGCAGGCGCAACTGCTTGTCTTCGACCTCGGCCAGCCGTGCCTTGGCGTGCGTCTGGCCGGCGACCGCCTTCTTGTAGCGCGCAAACAGCGCCGCCAGGTTGCCGGGGCCGTCGAGGGTGGGATCGAGCGGGATCACAACGGTGGGCAGGCCCTCGGCGAACCAGTCGGTCACCGCGATCTCGGTGTCGCCGCGCGTCACCCGATGGGCCTGCGCCTTGAGCAGCTCGCCCTGGCGGCGCAACGCATCGGCGCCTTCGCTGCGCGCCACGTCGGCGCTGACCTTGGCGTGCAGCCGATCGAGGCGCTTTCGGGCCTGGGCGATGGCCCGCCGGCGCTGCGCGGCTTCGGTGTCGGCGTCATCGCGCGCCAGCCGCGCCTGGGCCTCGGCTTCGACGGCGCGGGCCGATGCGAAGCGCGGTTCCGCCTCGCGCGGCGGCCGGTTGGGTGCCGGCGGCAGCGTCCACGGCTGGCCAGTGCTCAGCCGTCCGCTCCCATCGCGTCGAGCCAGCGCCACCACGCACCCCTCGGCGTCGACCGCGATCAGGTTGGCCGCGCGGCCGGTCAGCTCGGCGATGAGCCGCCCGTCCGTGAATGACAATGTGACCACACGGTCATTCTCATCCAGTTCGAGGCCCCGCAACGCCCGTCCGCCCGCGACCGCGCGCAGCCAGGCCCCGAGCGCGGTCGGCTCGGGCAGCGTCGTGGCGCCCTCGGCTTCGGCCACCCGCGCCGCGCCCGATGCGCACGAGACCACCAGGTGCACGGTCTCGCCCGGCCGACGGACGCGCAGCACCACCGTCTCGGCATCGGGCTGGCGAATCTTCTGCACCTGCCCGCCCACCGTGCGCGGGGCCAGCTCGTCGATCACCGCGCGCAGCTCGGCGTGGGTCAGCATGCCGGCAGCATGCGTGATCGCGACGTGAGGCGCCAATGGTGCATCGATTGGACGCACCGCGGCCCGCGCGGCTCAGATTGCGGGGTTGCGCGTACGAGTGATACAACCGCCCGTTGCCTCGATGGCCTGGAGGGAAGCATGAGGGTGTCGACCCGCAGCGCCGACGCGCTGGCGTTCGATGGGGGACTGCTGGCGCTGACGCGCTTTGCCGATGGCGAGCCCTCGGCCGCCGAGAAGGCCATCGATCGCGCCCTGGACGGCGCGCTGAGTGCGGCCGCCGAGCGCATGCGCTTCACCGGCAAGCCCCGTCAGGCCGTCGCGCTCGATACGCTCGGCAAGCTGCCCGCCGCCCGCGTGGTGCTGCTCGGCCTGGGCGAGCGCGCCCGGCTGCGGCCCGCCGGCCTGCGCGACGCCGCGGCGCAGGCGGTCAACGGCGGTCTCAGCCACCGCTTCACCCATGTCGGCTTCATCCCGCCCGACGACGACCCGGCCACGCTGGGCCAGCTCGCGCTCGGCGGCCAGCTCGGCGTCTATCGCTTCGATGACCTCAAGGCCGAGCCCGAGGATGGCCCCGCCCCGCGCATCGAGGCGCTGACGCTGCTGACCAAGGCCAAGGCCGACGACGCCGTGACCCGGGCCGAGGCGCTGGCCAACGCGGTCTGCCTCGCCCGCACGCTCACCAACGAGCCGGCCAACATCTGCACGCCCGAGCGGCTGGCGGCGGTCGCGGCCGAGATCGCCCAGGCGCCCGGCTTCAAGCTCACGGTCTACGGCCCCGACGAGATCATCGCCCGCGGCATGGGCGGCCTGCGCGCCGTCAGCAGCGGAGCACAGGTCGAGCCGCGCTTCATCCACCTGGCCTACACCCCGCCCAGCGGCCGCACCGACGGCGCCCTGGCCTTCGCGGGCAAGGGCATCACCTTCGACAGCGGCGGCCTGAGCATCAAGCCGGCCAAGGCCATGTACGAGATGTACATCGACATGGGCGGCGCCGCGGCGGTCATCGGCGCGATGCGCGCGGTGGCCGACTTGCAGCCCGACCTGCCGGTGCATGGCATCGTCGGCGCCTGCGAGAACGCCATCGGCCCCGACGCCTACCGCCCGAGCGACGTGCTGCGCATGTACAACGGCAAGACGGTCGAGGTGCTGAACACCGACGCCGAGGGCCGGCTGGTGCTCGCCGATTGCCTGGCCTACGCCGCCGCGCTCAAGCCGCGCGGGGTCATCGATCTGGCCACGCTGACCGGCGCCTGCATGGTCGCGCTCGGCCAGTTCTACGGTGGCTTGTTTGCCGACGACGAGCCGCTCGCCGCCGAGGTGCTCGCCGCCGCCGACGCCGCCGACGAGCTGCTCTGGCGCCTGCCGCTCGACCCGAAGCTGGCCGACAGCCTCAAGAGCAAACGCGCCGACCTGACCAACCTGGGCGGCACCTGGGGCGGCGCGATCACCGCCGCGCTGTTCCTGCAGCACTTCAAGGGCGAGCTGCCCTGGGTGCACCTCGACATCGCCGGCGCGGTGCTCGCCGAGAAGGATGACGGCCATATCCGCGCGGGCGGCACCGGGTTTGCGGTGCTCACCCTGTGGTCGCTGATCGAGGCCGCCGCCGCGCGAGCGAGCTAGCAGCGTGTATCGCATAGGCCGGCGCGCCGCCGCCTGGGCCCTGCCCTGGGCGATCGCGCTGGTCGCGCCTCCCGCCGCCGCTCAAGTGCCCGATGAAGCGCCCGCCGCGCCTGCCGCCGAGCTGCCGCCGAGCGCGCCTCTCATCATCGAAGCCGTGCAGGTCGAAGGCGTGCGCATCGGACGCCG